>DASUUK010000034.1 GCA_036374135.1 Euzebyales bacterium | reverse complement strand
GACACGCCGGTGCTGCGCGGCCTCGACCTCCACGTGCCGGCCGGGCAGACCCACGCGATCGTGGGAGCAACCGGCGCCGGCAAGTCCACCATCGTCAAGCTGCTGCTGCGCCTGTACGACCCCGACGCCGGCCATGTCCTGCTCGACGGGGTCGACGTCGCCACGCTCACGTTCGCGGGACTGCGCGGCGTCATGGGTGTCGTCAGCCAGGACGTCTTCCTGTTCCACGGCACGGTCGCCGAGAACGTGCTGCTGGGGCTGCGGCCCGGACTGCACGAGGACCTCACGTCCGACGAGATCGCAGAGCGGCTGCACCGCGCCACCGCACTCGCCGAGGCGGACGCGTTCGTCACCGCGCTGCCCGACGGGTACCACACCGTCGTCGGTGAGCGCGGCCAGAAGCTGTCGGGCGGGCAGCGCCAGCGCCTGTCGATCGCGCGCGCGATCCTGGCCGACCCGGCGGTCTTCGTCCTGGATGAGGCGACCACGCGGTCGACAACGAGACCGAAGCCGCGATCCAGCGATCGCTCGCGCAGATCGCGCGCGATCGCACCACGATCGTGATCGCGCACCGGCTGTCGACGATCCGCGGCGCGGACCGCATCCACGTGCTCGACGCCGGTCGCATCGCCGAGGCCGGAACGCACGATGAGCTGCTGGCCCGGGACGGGCGGTACGCCGCGCTGTGGCGGGTGCAGACCGGCGCCGCGGCGCGCGACGCCGGACGCGCCGACGCCGTGCTGCGCTTCTGACCCGCGCAGCGTCGGTCACATCCGCCGACGTGCCGCCCGACGGGGCAGATGTGACCGGCCGGATGCCGGATCCGTGGCCGAGCGGCCAACGCACCGGTGCCTGTCGACGCGTCGCCCAGTTGTGTGACGGACAGTACCGGTGGGGATGTGAGGTAGTGCGTGACACGATCGCAGACGACCGGGAGGTGACGAGTGGTCGACGACGCAGGAGCCTTCACATTGCTGCAGCGCTTCGCCCGGACGCTCGTGCGTCAGTACGATCTCGACGATGTGCTCTCCGACCTCGCCGGCGAGCTCAGGGACGTGCTCGAAGTCGCCGGTGCCGGCGTGATGCTGGTCGACGACAACGACGACCTGCGGTTCGTGTCGTCGTCGGACGAAGTGCTCAAGCACCTCGAGGATCTCCAGATCGAACTCGACGAGGGCCCGTGCCTGCGGGCGTACAAGACCGCCGAGCAGGTGTTCGCGCCCGATCTGCGCGACGACAGCCGGTTCCCGAAGTTCGGACCGCGCGCCGTCGACGCGGGCATGCTCGCCGTGTTCAGCTACCCGCTGCACTACGAGGAGCAGGTGTTCGGCGCACTCAACCTCTACCGCACCGAGCCCGGGAAGCTCGATGAGAACCAGCGCAAGCTCGGTGCCGCGTTCGCGGACATCTCGACGCTGTACCTGATGCACGGCTCCGACGACGAGCGCCGCGAGCAGGTCACCCGGCAACTGCAGGGAGCACTGGACTCGCGGGTGCTCATCGAGCAGGCCAAGGGCTTCGTCGCTGCCACCTGCGGCGTGACGGTGTCCGAGGCGTTCGAGATGCTGCGCGATCACGCCCGCGCGAACGGTCAGCGGCTGCGGACCGTCGCGACCGACGTGGTGGAGCACCGGTTGTCGACCGACGACCTGCACCGCACGCGACGGGTCGTCAGTACGGGTACCAGTAGTCTTTGACCTCGGCACTCATGTCCCAGTGGACGTGCTTGGTCTGCTGGAACGACGCCAGTCCCTCCTCACCCAGTTCGCGACCGCCGCCCGTGAGCTTCATGCCGCCGAAGGGGCCGGCGTAGTTGTCGGTCAACGGGTCGTTGATCCACACGGTCCCGACTTCGACCTCCTCGAAGAACCGCTTGACGAGCACGGGATCGCTGGACCGCAGCGTCGCGCCGAGACCCATCGGGCTGTCGTTGACGTAGGCGATCGCCTCGTCGATCGAGTCGTAGCGCATGATCGGCAGCACCGGCCCGAAGGTCTCGTCGCGCATGATGGTCATGCCGTGGTCCACATCGGCGACGACGGTGGGGGAGTAGAACCAGCCCCGGTCGAGGCCGTCCGGCACCGCGCCGCCGGTGATCACCCGCGCGCCGCGGTCCACGGCCTCGCGGATGTGACCGTCGACCGCGTCGCGGAAGCGCTGGGCCGCCATCGGCCCCATGTCGATGCCGTCGCCGGTCGGATCTCCGACGCGGATGGTCACGGCCCGTGCCGCGGCGGCCTCGACGAACTCGTCGTGCATGCCCGAGGGCACGTAGATGCGCTCGGCCGACGTGCACACCTGCCCGGCGTTGAACAACGCCGCGTACGTCAGCGCCTCGACCGATTCGGCGATCGTCGCGTCGGGCGCGACGACGAACGCATCCTTGCCTCCCAGCTCGAGATGGGTGTGTTTCATCATCGGTGCGGCCACCGTCGCGATGCGCTGTCCCGTGGCGACCGACCCGGTCATCGCCACGACGCGCACGTCCGGGTGGGCGACGAGTGCCTCACCGGCGACAGGTCCCGTGCCCGCGACCACGTTCACAACCCCGGGCGGCAGGTGGTCGAAGCACGCCGCGATCCATTCCAGCGTGACCAGCGGTGTCAGCTCACTCGGCTTGACCACGACGGTGTTTCCCGCCGCCAGCGCCGGCGCCAGCTTCCACGCGAGCAGCAGCAGCGGGAAGTTCCACGGGACGATCGCGCCGACCACGCCGTACGGCTCGTTGATCACCAGGTTCAGCTGGGTCCTTGGCTCGCCACTGGGCACCACGCGCCCGCGGCTGTTGCGCGCGAGCTCGGCGTAGTACCGCAGCGTCGTGGCGGACCATTCGACCTCCTCCTCCTGCTCGGGACGCGCCTTGCCCTGTTCGGTCAGCAGCGCGTCGACGAGCTGATCGGCCATCGCCGTGGTGCGTGCGGCGGCCTCGTGGAGCAACTCGGCCCGCTCGTTGGCGGACATCCAGCGCCACCGTCGGTACGCCGCACGCGACGAGGCGACCGCGCGGTCCACGTCGCCGGCGTCGGCGGCGGACACGTGCGCGATCGCCTCGCCCGACGAAGGGTTCTCGACGACGATGGCATCGGCGGCACCCGCCGCACTTCCGCCATCGATCCACAGACCCGGACGCGCATCCACCACCGCTGACCTCCTTCGTCGTGCAGCGAAGTGTCGCACGCGTGGGACTGCAACGACCGGTGTCCAGGGCGGCTTCAGCCGGACGCGGTCAGCGTCAGGTGGCGCAGGCCGTTCATCCAGCGTTCATCTGCAGCGCCGCCGCCAGCCGTCGGAAGCCGTCGTCGGGCGTCACGTGTGGGACGTACCCCAGGTCACGGCGCGCCGCGGTGAGATCGAACCAGTGGTCGGTCGCCTGCTGCCGCGCGAGGAACCTGGTGATCGGCGGCTCGGAGGTCCGGCGCGTCGCGCGCCACAGGGCCTCGCATGCCGCGCCGGCGGCGAACGCGACGGGGAACGGCACGCTGCGCCGCTCGGGTGGCAGACCAGCGGCGTCGAGCAGTCCGTTGATCATCGTGGCGATCGGCAGCGGATGGCCCGACCCGACGAAGAAGGCGCGCCCGGCAACCGGGCAACGACCGGGCGCCGCCGTCACGTCCAGCGCGTCGAGCGCGCACACATGCGCGGCGGCGGCGTCGTCGATGTAGGTCGCGTCGACGACCGCGGTGCCGTGGTCGATCAGGCGCAGCCGGCCGGCGCGGGCTCTGGACAGGACCCGTGCTGTCAGTTGCGTGTCGCCGGGACCCCACACCAGGTGCGGACGCAGCGCGACGGTCGCCAGCCCATCGCCGTCGGCAGCCAGCACCAGACGCTCGGCACGCGCCTTGGTCTGCGGGTACGGGGCGTCGTGGTGATCCTGGTACGGCAGCGACTCGTCGCCGCCGGCGATCGACGCACCGGCGTCGACGACGCTCGGCGTCGACGTGTGGACCAGCCGCGGCACGCCGCGCCGACGGCAGGCCGCGACCACGTTGGCGGTGCCGACGATGTTGGTGGTGACGAACGGGCGCGGATCGAGCGTCATGTCGGCCTTGGCGGCCGTGTGGATGACGGCGTCGCACCCCGCGACGGCCCGTTCCACGGTGGCGAGGTCCGCGACGTCGCCGCGCACCGTCTCGACGCCCAGCGCGCGCAGCGCCGGGTAGTCGCCACGCGCCAGCGACCGGACCCGGACGCCTCGCGCCAGCAGCGCCCTGACGACCGCGCCGCCCACGACACCACCGCCGCCGGTCACGAGAACGTGCCGGGTCACGGCTCCAGGACCCCACGGGCACGCCGGGTCACGGCCGTGGTGGCGGTCATGTCGCACCCCCGCCGAACGCCCGCCGTCCGACCCACGCCGGACGCCGGCGCTCACGTGCCACGACCCATCGCGCGAGCTGCTCGTAGCCGATCTTGGCGTTGTGGCGCGCGTCGACCGGCATCCGCGACCGCAGGAGCACGTCGCTCACCGCGGCACCGTGCGGATGCGCATCCAGTCGTGCGCGCAGATCGGCGACCAGGGCGCGGCGTCGCGCGCGACCCTCGGGCGACCACCTACGCAGCAGCGACGTCGCGTCGGCGGTGTGCTGGACCACCAGCACGGGACGCTGCACCGCACCGTCGGGCACGCCGACCAGTGCGGCGCGCCACACGTGCGGATGGTCGAGCACGAGCTGCTCGACCGGCAGCGGATCGAGCGGCCCGCGGTCGGTGCGCACACGGTGGACCGTCCGGCCGCAGAACCACAGCCGACCCTGGGCGTCGCGCCACGCCAGGTCGCCCGTGCGGTGGGCGGTGCGGCCGTCCCACGTCGTCTTCGCCCGAGCGGTGGCGTCGGGCCGGTCGACATAGGACTCCGTCACCTGCGGACCCGCCACGACGAGCTCGCCCACCTGGCCGTCCGGCAGCGCGGCCGCGTCGTCGATCGTCGCGAGCGGCGCGTCATCGACGCCGACCACCGTGACGGCGGTGCCGGGCACGGGGCGGCCGACGCACACACCGCGTGGCGGGTCGTGCAGTCCGGCGGCGGCACGCAGCTCGTCGCCGGCGATCGCGCTGACAGGCAGCGCCTCGGTCATGCCGTACGGCGTCGACACCGCCGCGCCGTCCGGCAGCAGGGCATCGATGGCGGCCACGACGTGGGTCGGCACCGGTGCGCCGGCCGACAGCACCAGGCGCAGCGACGGCAACGGGCGCCCGTGATGCGCCAGGGACGCCAGCAGCGCCGGCGACGCGAACAGCAGGTCCGCACGGTGGTCTGCAACGACGGCGCGCAGATGGGTGGGGTCCGCCGACGCCGGCCGCGTGAAGTCCATCGTGGGCAGCACGGTGGTCTGGCCGAGCGCGGGCCCGAACAGGGCGAACGGCGGGAACGTCGCGACCGTGACCTCGCCGGGGCGCAGGTCGTAGGTGGTGCGCAACGCCGCGAGTTGCGCCGCGAAGTGGGGATGACGGTACACGGCGGCCTTCGGGGCGCCCGTCGAGCCCGAGGTGAACAGCAACGCGGCGTCGTACGCATCGGCCTGCGGACGCCAGCCGGTGCCCGTGTTCCGGCCCGCGCGCTCGACGTCGTCCAACGACACGACCCCTGACCCGGTCACCGACCGCGACGGCCGGTCCCCTTCGGTCAGCACGAGGTGCCGAGCGGTCGGCGCGAGCCCCAGCAGCCGACGCGCCACATGCGCCCGCCGCGAGCCGACGAAGGCGACCGGTGCGACCGCCGGCAGTGCCGCACGCACGCGCCGGGGTCCGATGCCCGGGTCGATCAGCACCGGCACCGCGCCGCAGGCCAGCAGCGCGAACATGACCACCATGAAGTCGGGGGCCGGCGGCGTCAGCACGACGGTGCGGGCACCGCGTCCGATGCCGAGCGCGGAGAACCCGGCGGCCGCGTGCTGCACGCGCTCGAGCAGGGCGGCGTTCGTCAGTCGCCGGCCGTCGGCCATCACGAGCGCCGCGCGGTCGGCGGTCTCGTGGGCGCTGGTGACCAGGCCGGCGAGCACGGCGGGCAGGTCGGCGGTCCCCGTCAATGCGCGGGCGCCGGTGGTCGTCATGGGTGGGTCACCGCCGACGCCGTGCGTGCGAGGAACGCGGCGATCAACGGCACCGCCTCGGCGGCGTCCTCGAGCACGAGGTGGCCTGCGTCGTCGAGCGCGTGGACCTCCGCGTCCGGCAACGTCCGTCGCCATGCGTCCAGGTAGGGCGCGGTCAGCACCGGGTCGCGCAGTCCCCACACGATCTGTGCCGGCCGGTCAGCGAGCCGGTGGAGGTTCGCCGCGGTCTCGACCAGCAGCGGGTGGGTCCGCCCACCCGGTCCTTCGGGAACGTCACGGACGAACCGCAGGATCCCGATGCGGTCGTGCCACGTGCCGTAGGGCTCGCGGTAGGCGCGTCGTACCGCCGGGGGCAGGTGTCGTCGCCGCACGCCGAGGCGCAGGGTGCCGCGCACGAAGGCGTTCGCGCCGCACACGAGCGCCTCACCGAGCACGGGTACGCGGGACGGCCACAGCAGCCACGGTACCCGGTGGCCGGGCAGGAGCGGGAAGGCGGCGGTGTTGGTCACAACCAACCGACCGACCCTGTCCGGGTGGCGGGTCGCCCAGGTCAGCGCGATGGCACCGCCCCAGTCGTGGACGACCAGGGTGGCCGGTGCGTCCGTCCCGACCCGCAGGTGGTCCATCAGGGCGCCGAAGTCGTCGACCCGCGCGGCGAGATCGTAGGCGTAGTGCCGCGGTGACGGGACGTCGGAGCGTCCCATGCCCAGGTGGTCCGGCACGATGACGCGGTGGTCGTCGGCGAGCACCTGCGCGAGGTTCCGGTAGTAGTACGACCACGTCGGGTTGCCGTGGACGCAGACGACGGCCGGACCGGTGCCGCGGTCGACGTAGCGCAGCACACCTGCGGGGCGGGCGAACTCGCCCACGCTCACCACCGCACGTCGGCCATGGCGCAGTTCAGCCCGCTGCCGATGCCCAGTAGTGCCAGCCGGTCGCCGGGCGTGAGCCGGCCCGCGTCGACCTCCTTGGACCACGTGATCACCAGGCCCGCCGGTCCGATGTTGCCGTGTTCGGGGTACAGCAGTGGGATGCGGTCCTCGCGCAACCCCAGCGCGCCGATGACCGAGCGTGTGTGCGCGCGGCTGACCTGGTGGATGAAGGCGGCGTCGATGGCGTCCGCGGACCAGTCGAAGACGTCGACCGCGTCACGCCACGTCTCCCTGGCCAGCGCGAGCCCCGCAGTCAGCAGCCCGGCCGCATCGGTGCGCATGTCGTCGGGCTGACCCTGGCACAGCTCGTTGTGCTCGGTCGCCGCCCGTGAGACGACGCCGTGGAACGGATGGCCGTCGTCGGCCATCTCACGTCGCGACAGCAACATGGCGGCGGCACCCGAGCCCAGCGTCAAGGTCGCGAACGAGGAACGGAACAGGTCGCGGTCACACGCGGGGTCGGCGAGCCGCGCGATCGTGGACTCCACCACGACCCGCGCGCTCTCGCCGTCGACGACGATGCCGTGGTCGATGTCGCCACGCTCGATCATCGCGGCGGTGAGCGCCATGCCGTTGATGAAGCCCAGGCAGGCGTTGCCCACGTCGAAGTTGAGTGCGTCCGGCGCGAGGCCGAGCTTGTGGTGGACGATGCACGCCGTCGACGGCTCGAGCCAGTCACGGTCGACGCTGGTGTTGATCAGCGCGCCGACGTCACGGCGGTCCACACCGACGTCGGCCAGCAGCTTGGCGCCTGCCATCGCCGCCGCATCGCTGGGTCGCGTGCCCTCGTCCCAGAACCGTCGTTCCGTGATGCCGGCCAGGCCTCCCAGCGTTCCGGCCGGCATCCCGAGGCGCTGGAGGGTGTCGGCCAGCTGCGCTTCGATCTCACTGCTGCTGACGACGTGCGGCGCATCCACGTGCGCGAGACCCGAGACGACGACGTTGGAGAACTGCTGGGATCGAGCCACGCATCATCCTTTGAACCCGCGGACATGGCGTCCACCAGCCTCCGATGGTATGTGTCGCGTGGTATGTGTCGCGTGAACGCCGGGCGCGGGCCGGTCGATCCGCCCGGCCGCCCACCTCCCGCCGCACCGACGGGCCGAACCGTTGGACGCAGATGCGTGGTCGGGATGCCCGGATTTGAACCGGGGATCTCCGGTCCCCCAGACCGGCGCCCTAGACCAAACTGGGCCACATCCCGTCAGACCGCGCGGCGGCGGTCTGCGCTGGCAGCGTAGCGCGGCCACACGCGCCCCGCCAGCGGGCCGGGATGGGCGACCGCCGGGTTCGAGGTCGGCGGCGATGAGGGCGTGCCGGGCGCCGGCGACTGCTGTCGGCGTACCGCGGTGGTGCCGGGTCGAGCGCGGAAGAGGCCGGTCGCCCGAGCGGCCCGGCGAACGCACCGTGACAGCGGTCGAGGCAGTAGCGTTGTGGCACACGCGACGACCGAAGGATGTCGTAGGTGCCGCTGTTCGACGCGGGACGGCGATCAGACGCCGCTGAGCAGGTGCACGACCGCCTGCTCACCCTGCCGAACGCCATCACCGCCGTGCGCCTGGCCGGACTGCCCCTGTTCGCGTGGGTGGTGCTCGGTCCCCAGCGCTACCTGGCGGCGTTCTGGCTGCTCGTGGCGATCGCGGCGACCGACTGGATCGACGGGTACGTCGCGCGGCGCTTCGATCAGGTGTCACGCATCGGCAAGATGGTCGACCCGCTGGTCGACCGCCTGCTGCTGGCGACCGCGACGATCACCTTGTTGATCGCGGGCCTACTGCCCTGGCCACTGCTCGTGCTCATCCTGCTGCGCGACGTGGTCGTGCTGGCGGTGAGCCTGGTGTGGTTCGGCGGCGTCCCACCGATCCCGGTCAGCCGGGTGGGCAAGTTGGCCACGGCGCTGCTGATGATCGGCGTGCCGGCGTTCCTGTTGGCCGGCGTCGACTGGAGCGGCGCGCCGGTGATCGAGGTCGTCGCCTGGACGGCGACGCTCGCCGGCATCGTGGTCTACTACGTCGCGGCCGTCCGCTACGGACGTGTCGCGCTGGCGATCCGCCGGGCACGGGCCGACTGAACGCCGACCTGGCTGCGGCGGAGGCGTCGCACGCCGCGCCAGGCACCCCTGGCGGATCGGAGGGGAGGCTGGCGGTTGACAGCACCGGTCGCGCTGGTCGTAGGCTGCAGGTCAACCTCTACCACACCGTCATCGAACGGGTAGCATCATCGCTCTCACAGGCACACGCAGGGAGGCGGAGTGAACCCCGAGGAACTCAGGTACACCCAGGAGCACGAGTGGGCACGGGTCGACGGCCCGCGGTTCACCGTCGGCATCACCGATTACGCTCAGGACGCACTCGGGGACGTCGTCTACATCGACCTGCCGGCCAACGGCACGCGGGTCGAACAGGGCCAGCCCTTCGGCGAGGTCGAGTCGACCAAGAGCGTGTCCGATCTGTACGCCCCGGTCAGCGGCACCATCGTCGAGCGCAACGAGTCGCTGGAGTCACAGCCCGAGCTCGTCAACTCGGATCCGTATGGAGACGGGTGGATGGTCGTGATCGAGGCCGACGACGACGCGCCGACCGACGCGCTGATGTCGGCCGCCGCGTACGACAAGTTGATCGAAACGTCGTGATGGAACGGATGTACTGCACGCACTGCGGCCACCAGAACCCCGAGGGTGCCAACTACTGCGCCAACTGCGGGCGCCCACTGGCCGACGTCGGTGACCACACGACGGGCATGATGCGGCCGGAGGACCTGCCCGAGCGGGTCGATCCCGGCGACGTCGGTGAGGACGCGCAGGCACTGCTGAGCGAACTGGATCCGTCGACCGCGCTGCTGGTCGTCGTGCGCGGTCCCAACCAGGGCGCGCGTTTCCTGCTCGACCGCGAAACGGTGACGGTCGGTCGGCACCCCGAGAGCAACATCTTCCTCGACGACATCACGGTCTCGCGCCGTCACGCCGAGTTCCGGCGCGAGGAGGGGCGGTTCTGGATCCACGACGTCGGGAGCCTCAACGGGACGTACGTCGGTGGCCGACGGGCGGATGACCAGCTGATCGCGACCGGTGACGAGATCCAGATCGGGAAGTTCAAGTTGCTCGCGTTCGTCGCTGAGCGGTCTGCGTAGCTCCCGGCTGCGGAGGTGACCGTGGCGGGCGGATTCACGATCGGCGAGGTCCTCAACCAGCTGAAGGGTGACTTCGAGGACATCACCATCAGCAAGATCAGGTTCCTCGAGGGCGAGGGGCTGGTCTTCCCCGACCGTACGGACTCCGGGTACCGCAAGTTCTCCGACGACGACGTCAACCGTCTGCGGTTCATCCTGACGGCGCAGCGCGACCACTACCTGCCACTGAAGGTCATCCGTGAGCAGCTGGAGCGCCTCGACGCAGGTGAGGTGCCCACCACGCCGGTGCCCGACGCCGAGATCATGTCCCGTCCCAGCATGTCCGAGGTCGCCGAGGCGCTCGACGCCGCGATGGCGACCGGCGCCGAGCACCTGCTGGAGGCCGATGCCGGCAGCATCGCGCTGTCGGTCGACGAGCTGTCGGACGCGACCGGGTTGACGGCAGCCGAGGTCCGCAGCCTGCGCGAGTACGGGTTGATCGGGGAGGGCTCGGGGTCGACGTCCTTCGGGGCAGCCGACCTGCTGGTGTCCCGCGCGGCGCGGGAGCTGCTGCGGATGGGGCTCGAGCCGCGCCACCTGCGCATGTACCTGCAGTTCGTCGACCGCGAGGTGTCGCTGTTCGAGCAGGTCGTGACGCCGCTGCTGCGGCAGCGCAACCCGGAGGCACGGGCGCGCGCCACCGAGCAGCTCGAGCAGCTGACCGTGCTGACCGGGCGGCTCAAGCAGGCACTTCTGGCGTCCGCGCTCCGCCAGACGGTGCGCGGCTCCTAGGCGCGGTGGCGGGACGCGAACGGACCGACCTGTGGCGCCGGGCGACGGCGCTGCTCGTCGCCTGCGCGCTGGTCGTGGCGTCGGCGCCGGTCGCCGCCGCACAGACGCAGGACGCCGATGCCGTGGCCGACCGTGTGACGGCCGAGGGCGCCGTCCTGTGGGATCCGCTCGACGGCCGCGTGCTGTGGGGCCGCGCGCCCGACGCGTCGCGACGGATGGCGTCGACGACCAAGATCATGACCGCGCTGCTGGCGGTCGAGGCGGGCACCATCGGTGACACCGTCAGGGTCTCGGCGACGGCCGCCGCCGCGGACACCGAACCGGGTGCGGCGACGTTGAACCTGCGCGTCGGGCAGCGTGTCGGCATGCGCGGCCTCCTGCAGGCGCTGATGATGCGCAGCGGCAACGATGCGGCGGCGGCGGTGGCGGAACACGTCGCGGGCAGCCGGCAGGCCTTCGTGGCTGCCATGAACAGGCGCGCGCGGCGCCTCGGGCTCGACGACACCCACTTCCTCGACGCCACCGGGCTCAGCGACGATCCCCGTCACCACGCCAGCCCCTCCGACCTCGCACGGCTCGCGGAGATCGCGATGGCGCGCCCGGCGTTCGCCGACCTCGTCGGCACCTTCCGGGACGACGTGCCGGGGTTCGGGGCGTTGACCAGCCGCAACCTGCTGCTGGACACCTACGACGGTGCCACCGGCGTCAAGACCGGTTACACGGCACTGGCCGGCCTGTGCCTGGTCGCCAGCGCGACCCGGGACGGCCGCACGCTGTACACCGCCGTGCTCGACAGCGACGACAGCTTCGCCGACACGACCGTGCTGCTCGACCACGGCTTCGACGCCTACGATGTCGCGGCCGCCGACGCCGTCGACGCCGGGGTCTACCGCACGTCGCAGGGGTCCGTGGACCTGCGCGTCAGCGACAGCGCGCCGCGCACCGTGCCGGCCGACGCGACGGTGCGGGTGCGGTCGTGGCTCGACCCGCAGCCACCAGCCCGCGTCGCCGCGGGCACGCGGCTCGGCCGGGCCGAGCTGGTGGTCGATGGTCGGATCGTCGACACGGCAGGGCTCGAGGCGACATCGGATCTGGACGGTCCCCGGCGGATCCCGCCGGCCGCGGTCGTCGGCGACGCCGTGGAGGACGCGGTACGTGCGTACGTCCGCTCGACACCGCGGCGCGTGCGGGTCACCACGTCCGGCTGACGCATTGTCGGCCGCGACCGGCGCCAATACACTTCGCCTGGCCTGTCCCACGTACGATGTGCTGGGCCGGCTGCGCCGGACCAGTCCAGGCCATCACTGCCGGGGTCACCGAGGACGCACATGTTGATCGAGCTGGAGCTGGTCGGTGTACGAGTCGAGCTGCCGCACAACCAGCCGATCGTCCTGCTGAAGGAGAAGCCCGGCTACCGCTTCCTGCCGATCTGGATCGGCGCGCCCGAGGCGACGTCCATCGCGTTCGCGCTGCAGGGCGTGGCGATGCCCCGCCCGCTGACCCATGACCTGCTGCGCAACGTCCTGGCGGACCTTTCGATCGACGTCGAACGGATCGTCGTCACCGACCTGCGTGACGGCACCTTCTACGCCGAGATCGAGCTCGTGCAGGGCGGCCGCACCGTGAAGGTGTCATCGCGTCCGTCCGACGCGATCGCGCTCGCCGTCCGTGCGACGGTACCGATCTTCGCCGAGGAGGCCGTGCTGGCCGAGGCCGGCATCGAGATCGAGGATGAGGACGAGCAGGAGGTTGAGCGCTTCAAGCAGTTCATCGACTCGGTCAGCCCGGAGGACTTCCGGACCTGACGTCGTTGCCGCGAGGACGGCCCCGAGACCGGTGTGGTGCAGATCGGCCGTTGACGAACTGTCCGATCGTCCGGTACCGTGCTCTCGTTTTCGGTAACTACGTCGATGTGTTCTGTGCCGCACAGCGTCGCGGGGCGTTCGGACGGTCATCGCCGGAGCATCCCGGCGTATCGTCCGCCGATGAGGATGATTGCATGGACCACGTGCGCGCAACCGGCGCAACCGGACTGAGGACATGAGCTCGTCGCGTGCGCGAACGCCTCGTGACATCCCACTGCCGGGCTTCGACGAGGGTCGACGCGGGTACCGCGGGCCTGCGGTGTGCCGCGTCGTGGGCATCACCTACCGGCAGCTCGACTACTGGGCGACGACCGAACTGGTCGAGCCGAGCGTCCGTGACGCGGACGGATCCGGATCGCAGCGCCTGTACTCCTTCGAGGACATCGTCACGCTGAAGGTGATCAAGCGGCTGCTCGATGCCGGCGTCAGCCTCCAGCGGATCCGACGGGCCATCGAGTACGTCGCCGATCGCGGCCTGTCGCTGCGCAACCTGACGCTCGCCAGCGACGGCGAGACCGTCTACGCGGTCACCGACACGGCCGACGTCGTCGACCTGCTCGCCAGCGGTCAGGGCGTCTTCGCGATCGCGGTCGACCCCCTCTACGCCGAGATGGAGTCCGAGGTGACCAGCCTGCCGGCCGAGCCTGCCGTGCCCGCGACCGATGAGGCCGGCCGACGTCGTGTCGGGGGCGACACCGTCTGATCCGTTTGTCCTAGACTGCGGAACACCCCGAGCCCAGCCGCGCGCGGCACGCCCCGCGGGCTGCGGGGTGGTTGGTCGTGGGCCGGCAGGCCCGGCGAGCAAGGATCGGGACGAGGGTGGCCGACTACGCACCGCACACCGCTGCCGACATCACGCGCATGCTCGACGAGGTCGGCCACACGCACCTCGACGACCTGTTCGCGCACATCCCGGAACAGGTGCGCGTCGCGTCCACGCTGGATCTCCCGCCGGGTCGCAGCGAGGACGAGGTGCTCGGCACGCTGGCGAGGCTGGCGGCGCACAACCGCACGGATCTGGTCTGCTTCGCCGGCGGTGGGGCGTACGACCACTACGTGCCGGCCGTCGTCGACGCGGTGCTCCAACGGGGCGAGCTGCTGACGTCGTACACGCCGTACCAGCCCGAGGTCAGTCAGGGCATCCTGCAGATCCTGTTCGAGTTCCAGACGATGATCTGTGAGCTCACCGGGCTGCCGATCGCGAACGCCAGCCTGTACGACGGCGCGAGCGCCGTCGCGGAAGCCGCCGCCATGGCGTGCAGCGCGACCCGGCGGTCCCGGCTCGCGGTGTCGGCCGGCGTCGACGCACCAACCCGCTCGGTGGTCGGCACCTACGCGCACCCGCTGCGACGCGCGGTCGACAAGCTGGCGGTCGACGAGGTGACGGGACGGACGGCCGTCGTGGACGTCGGCGATGACGTCGCCGCGGTCATCGTGTCCCAGCCCAACAGCCTGGGCGTCGTCGAGGACCTCCGAGCCCACGCCGACGCCGCCCACGCCGCGGGCGCGCTGCTCGTCGTCAAGCTCGAACCGACGGCTGTCGGGCTGGTGGCGACGCCGGGCGCGCAGGGCGCCGACATCGTCGTCGGTGACGGCCAGCCGCTCGGTCAGGGGCTCCAGTTCGGCGGCCCGACGGTCGGCTTCCTGGCGTGCACCCGTCCGCACGTACGGCGGCTGCCGGGCCGTGTGGTCGGCCAGACCGTCGACGCGGAGGGTCGGCGCGGCTACGTGATGACCCTGCGGACGCGCGAGCAGGACATCCGACGCGAGCGCGCCACCAGCAACATCTGCACGAACCAGACCCTGAGCGCGGTGGCGGCGACCGTGTACCTGTCGTGGCTCGGACCGCAGGGGCTGGTCGAGCTCGCACGCGGGTGCCTGCGCCGCGCCCGCGTGACCGCCGACCACCTCACCGCGCTCGACGGCGTCTCGGTGGCGTTCAGCGGCCCCTACCTCAAGGAGTTCGCGCTGCGGGTTGACGGCGCCGACCTGGAGATGCTGGTCGGCGGCCTGTGCGACGACGGCTACCTGGTGGGACCGATCATCGACGACCCGACACAGCAGGGCGCGCAGCTGCTGATGATCGCCGCGACGGAACGGCGTACGACCGCCGACATCGCCGGCCTGACCGCGGCGTTCGCCAGACAGCTCGACGCGCAGCGGCCCGGTGGCGGAGGACCCACGGGTCCACGCAGCGGGGCGCAGCCGATGACGTCCGTCGCGGAACGGTGAGGGCGCACACATGACCGTCATGGGACCCCACACGGCGACCGAGCCGACGCTGTTCGAGCGCTCCCGTCCAGGCCGGCGTGCCAGCGAGCTGGCCTCGGTCGACGTCGACGACGTGGACCTCGCCGCCGCGCTCGACGGTGTCGAGCTGGCCGAGCAGCCACCGGCCCTGCCCGAGATCGCCGAACTCGACCTGCTGCGCCACTTCACCCGCATGTCGCAGCGCAACCATGGGATCGACGCCGGCTTCTACCCCCTCGGCTCGTGCTCGATGAAGTACAACCCGCGGATCGCCGAACGGGTCGCCGCGCTGCGGGGCTTCGCGGCCGCGCACCCGTGGGCGCCGGCGTCGGCAGTCCAGGGCACGCTCGGCGCGCTGTGGGAGCTCGAGCGGTGGCTCACCGAGCTGACCGGCCTGCATGCGGCGACGCTCCAGCCGGCCGCCGGCGCGCAGGGTGAGCTGGTCGGGCTCCTGCTGATCCGCGCCTACCACGAGCACCGGGACGAGGACCGGGACACCATCATCATCCCCGACTCCGCGCACGGGACCAACCCCGCCAGCGCGACGATCGCGGGGTTCGAGACCGTGACGGTGCCGTCGGGCGACGACGGGCTGGTCGACGTCGACGCGCTCGAGAAGCTCGTCGACGACCGCACCGCGGGGCTGATGCTGACGAACCCGAACACCCTCGGGCTGTTCGAGATGGAGATCGAGCGCATCGCGGCCGCGGTCCACGACGCGGGCGGGCTGCTGTACTACGACGGCGCCAACTTCAACGCCATCGCCGGTCGCGTGCGCCCCGGTGACATGGGTTTTGACGTGGTGCACCTCAACGTGCACAAGACGTTCGCCACGCCGCACGGTGGCGGCGGTCCCGGCGCCGGACCGGTCGTGGTGTCCGAGGTGCTGGCGCCGTACCTGCCGACACCCGTCGTCATCGCCGATGACGGTCCGCAGCCCGCGTACCACCTCGAGTGGGACCGGCCGCGTTCGATCGGTCGCGTCCACGGCTTCCACGGCAACACCGGTGTGCTGCTGCGCGCGCTGTCGTACCTGCAGCGTCACGGTGGCGACGGGCTGGCGTCGATGAGCGCCAAGGCGGTGCTCAACGCCAACTACCTCGCGCACCGCACCAGTGGGACGCTGCCGCTGGCCTACCCGCAGCACCCGCCGATGCACGAGTTCGTGCTGCGGGGGACCGCGGTGCGCGAGCACGGTGTGCGCGTCCTCGACGTCTGCAAGCGCCTGATCGATCTCGGGTACCACCCACCGACCAACTACTTTCCGCTGATCGTCGACGAGGCGCTCATGATCGAGCCGACCGAGACCGAGACGCCGGAGACGCTCGACGGCTTCGCAGCGGCACTCGACCGGGCGGTCTCCGACGCGGCGGATGACGCCGACCTGTTGCACGACGCACCGGTGACGACGCCTGTGCGGCGGCTGGACGAGGCGAAGGCAGCACGCGAGCTGGTGCTGCGCTGGGTTGCGGACGACGACGCGTGACGGCGCCGCCTCTTCGCCTGCCTGGTGCGTCAGCCGGCCTGAACGGTGCCGTGCTCGAGCCACTCGAGCAGCGTCCGCGTGCCGTACCCGGTCGCGCCGACGCGGCGTCCACCCGTGGCCGCGGTCGGCGTGACGAAGGCGGCGCTGCCGCAGTCGATGTGGGCCCACGGCGTGTCGCGCACGACGCGACGCAGCGCCAGGCCCGCCAGGACCGCTTCGCCGCCCACAGCGGTCGTGCGGTTGACGATGTCGGCGACGGGGGAGTGCAGCCGGGGCTCCAGGTGATCCCACAGCGGCAGCTGCCACAGCGGTTCGCCGGCGTCGCGTGCCGCGGCGAGCACGTCCTCGACCAGCCGCGCGTCGCTGCCCATGACGGCGCCGGCGTCGTCGCCCAACGCCGCGGCGGTGGCCGGTCCGACCGTCGTCACGTCGACGATCGCGTCCGGATCGTACGCCCGGGCGAGATCGAGCAGGTCGGCGAGGATCAGCACCGCGTCGGCGTCGGTGTCCGTGATCTCGACCGTCAGCCCGCCCCGCGTCGTCACCACGTCGCCGGGTCGCTGCGCGTCACCGCCCGGCATGCTCTCGACCAGCCCCAGCAGCGCCGTGACCCGCACGCGGACGTCCAGGTCGGCGAGCACCGAGCATGCCCCGGCGATGGCGGCCGCGCCGGCCATGTCCGCCTTGCCGCCATCCATCGCCGTGCCACGGCGCAGCGACAGCCCGCCCGATCCGAAGGTCGTGCCGCGGCCACACAGCACGACGTGTCCGAGCGGTTCGCTCGGCTCGTACCGCAGTTCGAGCAGGCACGGTGGGTCGGGAGCACCACGACCGGCGCTCAACGTGCCCTGGAACCCGGCCGTGCGCAGGGCCTCGTGATCGTGGAGGTCGGCGCCGCACGACGCGCTGGTCAGCTCGATCATCTGGCGTGCGAGCACCGTCGGGGACTGCCGGTTGGGCGGGGTGTCGACGAGGTCGCGCGCGGCGATCGTGGCGTGCGCCACTGTGGTGGCGCGGTGGACGGCGCGTTCGGCGTCCGAGGACACCGCCGTCGGCGCCAGGATCGTGATGTGCGCGGGAGCCGTGCCGCCGTCAGGTGACGCCCGCCGAGGCCTGCCGAGGTGGAAGCCCTCGGCGAGCGCACCGATCGCGGCGGTCGTAGGGTGCACGAGCGCGAGGGTCGTGACCACACGTCCACGCAGGTGGCCGGACGCGGCAGCGACCGCCGCCGCATCGCGCAGGCGCCGCGCGTCGGTCGCGACCATGCGTCCGAGGCCCACGAACAGCACGGTGGCCCACGGAAGTCCGGAGCCCGCCACGAGCAGGTGCTGGCCGATGTCGCCACGGAACTCCGGCGTGACCGGCAGCGAGGCGAGTCCGAGTCCGTCCAGGACCGCGGCGACCCCGGGTCCTTCGATGCCGCCGGTGAACGCGCCGACCACCAGGACGTCCCCACGGACATCGTGTGGATCGCCGCTGGCGACCTCCACCACGGGTGGCGCTGTGGCGGTCGTGCGCACAGGGTTCATCATGGGCTGATCCTAGTGTCCGCCGATCCCCTCCCGGCACGCCTGCGGCTGCCGGGATCCGGTGAGGCGCGCGGGCCGAGACGGTAGGGATGGGGATGCTGCTCGCTGGCGTCGTGGCGGCGCTGCTGATCGGCGCATGGCTGCGCGCCCTGCGCGCGGAACTGCGCCGGCGGCGCGCACGAGCGTCGGAGTGGGACGAGGGCGGCGACCGCCCGGATCTGTGGACGTCGGCGGCCCGCTGCCCATCCTGCGGTGGCCGCGGGGGTGTGATGGAGACCGAGGGCGACGCGCAGTGGTTCGTGTGCCTGCGGTGCGGTGAGCGGACGCAGCGCCGCTCGCGGGGCTAGCCGTCGAGGGACGCGCGCGGCCCACCGACCGCTGACCGATCGGTGGGTTGAACCGCTGCCACGAGCGACCTACGGTAGCGTAGGTTACGCAACCGTAGGTTTCCGACCACCGTCACGGACCTCGAACCACGACCGCACGCGGTCGACCGCCTGCACGCCAACACGATCAGGGAGGCCCACCGTGAGCAGCACCTCCACCCCCCGCTACGACCAGACGCAGATGCTCGCCGAACTCGAGCCAGAGGCCGAGCGGCTGCTCAACCGCCACCTGACGATGGCGCAGGAGTGGTTCCCGCACGACTACGTCCCCTACAGCGAGGGACGCGATTTCGACAAGGATCCGTGGACGCCCGATCAGCCCCGGCTCGACGGCGTCGCGCGGACCGCGTTCTTCGTCAACCTGTTGACCGAGGACAACCTGCCGAGCTACCACCGCGAGATCTACCGGATGTTCGGTGCCACCGACAGCGCGTGGCGCAACTGGGTGCACCGGTGGACCGCGGAGGAGGGGCGTCATTCGATCGTGCTGCGCGACTACCTGGTCGTCACGCGCAACGTCGACCCCGTCGCGTTGGAGCGGGGCCGCATGCAGGTGATGGAGGACGGCTACGAGACCGACGGCAAGGACGCACTGCGCGGCATGGCGTACGTCGCCTTTCAGGAGCTCGCGACCCGGATCTCCCACCGCAACACCGGCCGGTACTCCGGCGATCCGGTGGCCGACCGGATCATGGCCCGCATCTCGGCCGACGAGAACCTGCACATGGTCTTCTACCGGGACGTGCTGACGGCGGCCATGCAGGTCAATCCGTCGGCCGTCGTCGAGGCGGTGACCGCCGAGGTCGTCCACTTCGAGATGCCCGGTGCCGTGATGGACGACTTCCGGCGCATGTCGGTGCAGATCGCCGAGGCCGGCATCTACGACCTCCGGGTGCACCACGACGACATCGTGTGGCCGCTGCTGCGTCACCTGAAGCTGTTCGACGCCACGGGTCTGGATGCCGAGGCCGAGCAGAAGCGCGACGAGCTGGCGACGTTCCTCGCCGGACTCGACCGGATGGCCAGTCGCTTCGAGGACAAGCGCGCGGCCCGCCGGGCGCGCAGGGGCGGCGCCGACCGCGCGTCGGTGACGAGCAGCTGAGTCGTGCGGGTCCGCGCGTCCGTGCAGGGACCGCCGATGTCGGCGGGTGGCTGCCCGGCGTGGCCGACGTGGTGCGCCCGGCCGGGGCACACGTCGTCAGGATGCGTCGACAGGTGACCGCAGCGGACGGCTGGTGGGGTCGCAGGGCAGGCGGTGGAGGCCGTGGTACAGCAGCGCGGTCAGATACGTGGCCACCAGTTCCTTGGACGGCGTGCGCACCTCGGCCCACCAGCCACCGACGTGGACCACCATGCCGACCAGCGCGTGCGCGTACAGCGGTGCCGCCTCCAGGTCCGTGCCCGAGCGGCTGAAGAACCCCCGCAGCACCTCCTCTGCCTTGTCGGCAACGTCGCCGAGCAGGCCCGACATGCCCCCGCCGCCGATCCGGGCCGGCGAGTCGCGGGTCAGCACGCGGAACCCCGCCGGGTCGTCCTCGATGTAGTCGAGGAACGCCAGGGCGCTGGCGTGGATCTGCTCGCGGGCGCCGATGTCGGGACCGAGACGTGAGGTGATCATCTCGAGCAGGCGGGCGCTCTCGCGGTCGACGATGACCGCGTAGATGCCCTCCTTGCCGCCGAAGTGCTCGTACACCACCGGCTTGGACACCGAGGCGCGAGCGGCGATCTCTTCGACGCTGGTGCGGTCGTACCCGAGCTCGGCGAACGCCGTCTTGGCCACCTCGACCAGCTGGCTGCGCCGTTGGCTGGCCGTCATCCGCCGCTCACCCATGGGCCGACCCTAGCAGCGTCGGGACACGTCCCCGGCCGCGGTTGCGCGGGCGCGGCCGTCGTGACGCGCGTGTGGCCGTCAGCGTGCAGGCGCAACGAACAGCGACTGCAGTGCCGTCCCGATGTCACCCCGTTCGTCGGACACGCGAGTGGTCGCGAGACCGGATCCGCCGCCGTCGAGCGTCGTGGCGGCCCGCAGCAGGATCCACTCGCCGACGGGATGACGGTGCAGGTGGACGGTCAGGTCGGTGTTGACGAACAGCAGGTCGCGCGGATCGGCGACGGCCGACACGCCGTTGCCCGAGTCGGCGGCGACCAGCACCCGGCTCAGCGGCGATGTCTCCTCGCCGGCGATCAACGGGACGCGAGCGCGCATCCACACATCGGCGGGACCGGGGTCGAGGAAGGCGCCGGTCAGGAACCGGACCTCCATCGCGGCGCCGTAGTGCACGTCGGCCTCGACCGCGAAGAACGGGCGGACCTGCCCGACCTCGGGGCCGGGTGGTGGCGCGGAGATCGTCCGTGGCACGTCGACGTCGGCCTCACGGATGCGCCAGGCGCGACACAGCGCCAACTCCACGCCGGCGTCATCGGTCAGCACGGCGCTCACGAGATCGATGCGTCGACCCGGGCGATCGACGGCGGCACGCACGCGGACGCGCCCGATCGGCACCGGACGCAGGATCTCGAAGGTCGTGCGCACGACTCGCCGTGGTGTGTCGGCGGGCAGCGCCGCCGCGGCACGCCCCAGCAGTGCGGCCGGAGGGCCGAAGTGCATGCTGCGCTGTGGGTCCCAGGGACCCGCCGTGGCTTCCGTGCCGACGAACGCGTCGCCGTCCGGGACGAAGAACGCGTGGGGCAGCGCCGGCGTCGCGCTCACAGCCCAACCTCCTCGCTGGCGCGAGCAGGTTGCCCCCCGGCCTGTCCAGTGACCGCTGACGCGCTCACAGGTCGCGCACGTCGAGCACCGATCCGGACGCGGCATCGCCGGTGACAAGCGCCCACACCCGACGGGCGCTGTCGGCCGGGTCGAGCAGCGCGCCGTCGGCGTGCAGCTCGCGGAAGCGGTCGACATCGGGGAAGTCGTGGGCGTCCGTCGCGCGGATCCGCTCCTGCATCTGCGTCGCGACGACGCCCGGGGCGATCGCCAGCACGCGGCGTCGGGTGCCCCGCCGCTGCTGCTCGGCGCCGACCGTGCGCACCCACATGTCCTGGCCCGCCTTGCCCGCGCAGTAGACAGACCAGCCCTCGATGGGCCGCTTGGCAGCTCCTGACGAGATGAAGACGAGGTCGGCCGTGCCGTCGAAGGGCGACACCTCCAAGGCGTGCAGCAGTGCGTCGCCCAGCACCTGCGGCGCGGCCGCGTTCAGCAGTGCCGTGCGCTGATAGGTCGCGTGATCGACCTCGCCGGCGAACCCGATCGGCGACAGTGACGCTGCGGCATGGACGAAGCAGACGTGGTCACCGTCGAACTGCGCCACGCGCGCCTGGAAGTGCGCGGCGATCGCGCTCCAGGCATTCGGGTCGGCGAGGTCCGCCGGCACGTGCTCGGTGCCGGGCGTGCCACCGGATCGCGAGATGTCGACGATGTGCACGTCGTCGTAGGGCACCGCATCGACCATCGCCCCGCCGATGCCCGACGACGCTCCGGTGATCCACAGCAGCACGGCACTCACGATCGCTGGCCTCCTCCGTCCTCGCCGGCGCGTGTGCAGCCGGTCCCCATCGCGCGGACGCCCTAGGCTACGCGTGATGACGCGGATGCTGCTGCTCGACACCTCGAGCCTGATGTACCGGGCGTTCTTCGCCCTGCCCGACTCGATCACCGACGGCCGTGGGCGGCCGGTCAACGCTGTGCGTGGGTACCTGGACATGACGGCACGGCTGATCGGCGATCACGGTCCCGACCGGGTCGTGCACACGTTCGACGCGGACTGGCGCCCCGCGGGACGGGTGGCGGCCTATCACGGCTACAAGGGCGACCGCGCCGAGGATCCCGAGGGCCTGCCCGAGCAGTTCCCGCTGCTGCGGCGCGTGCTGGCCGTGCTGGGACAGGAGTGCGTCGAGGCCCCGGGCTGGGAGGCCGACGACGCGCTCGCCGTGCTGTGTGCGCCGGTCAGCGATCCGGACCGTGTCGACATCGTCACCGGCGACCGCGATCTGATCCAGCTCGTCCGCGATCCGGTCGTGCGCGTGCTCTACACGCTGCGCGGCGTCTCGGAGCTGCGGATCTTCGACGCCGACACCGTCCGTGAGCACTACGCCGTCCCGCCCGAGCGTTACGTCGACTTCGCCATCCTGCGGGGCGATCCGTCCGACGGGCTGCCCGGTGTGCCGGGCGTGGGGGAGAAGACCGCACAGCGGCTGGTGTCGGCATACCCGACGCTCGAGGCGCTGCTCGACGACGCCGACGCGCAGACACCCAAGCTGGGTGAGCGCCTGCGCGAGGCCGCACCGTACATCGCCGCGATGCGTGAGGTCGTGCCACTGCGCACCGATGTCGAGCTGAAGCGGACCTCCGGGGCGCGTGATGACACCGCCGCCGAGCGGCTGGCGGCCGAGCACAACCTGGACGGACCGGTCGGTCGGCTGCGCGCTGCTCTCGACGAGGTGACGGCGTGACGCTCGACGAACTGCGGCAGCTGTGCCAGGAGGCGGCGCGCGACCTGGTCGCCCGCCACGATGCGCCCGTCCCCGCCGCGGTCGTGCTGCCGCGGCCCTCCCAGACGCAGGTGACCACGCTCGACGGCTTCCCCGACGATGACGAGCAGCGGTTCACCGCGCTGTCGCACTTCGCCGCCGACCGCATGGTGCCGGCGTCCGCGCCGTGCTTCGGGTTCGTCGCCGAGGCGGAGATGGACGCCGACGGGGGGCCTGTCGACGTCGTGGTCGTCGCCTATGGCGCCCGCCAGCGCGGCACATGGGTCACAGCCGCGCCGTTGGAGGACGGCGAGGTGGGCGCGTTCAGTGCGGCCGAGCAGCTTGACCCGGCAGCGCTGCCGTTCCTGCGTCCCCTGCAGCACGCCGCGGACCTGGCCACCGCGCCGGGCGAGGGCGGCGAGGACGTGCTGGGCATCGGCTGACGTGCTGACGTGCTGACGTGCGGACGTTCGTGGCGGGGGGTGCGGGGGCGTGCTCGGGCGCGCGCGCCGACGCCGGCAGGCCCGAACGATCTGTTCCGGACACGAGGGACACCGCCGTCCGTGTCACCGGTGTCCGATCGATAGCGTTGGACCCGGCAGGGCATCGGCTGACGTGCGGGGTGCGCCCCGGCTCAGCGGGTCAGCACGATCAGCAGCAGCAGGCCGAACGCCAGCATCAGCAGCGCCACCCGTAGCGTCGCCGTCGTGAACGCCGAGCGGAAGTCGCGCCGCGCGCGCGAGTAGGCGGCGGTCGACGGGCGCCCACGCGTCGGCGGCGTGCCGGCAGTCCCGTAGCCCGAGGCGCCGTTGCGCCGACGCCTGCGCACCTGCTCCCACGCGTGGTTGAGCTCGCGGGTCCGCTGCTCGGCGTCGGCGTCGCCGGGGCGCACGTCGGGATGGTTGACCCGCAGGTGGGCCAGGTAGGCGCGGCGGATCTGTGCGAGGTCGGCGTCGGGAGCGACCCCCAACACCTGGTACGGGTCATCGGCCATCGCCGTCCAAGCCTACGGTCGCGAGCGGGGTCGCGCCCCGCCCCGTGGGGCGAGCGGTAGCGTTGCCTCGTGCAGCAATCCCGTCGCGTGCTCGTTCTCGGTGCCTCCGGCTACGTCGGTGGCCGGTTGGTCCCTCGCCTGCTGGACGCCGGCTATGCGATTCGTTGCCTCGCCCGCGACCCGGCCAAGCTGCGTGGCACCGTTTGGGCCGACCGGGCCGAGATCGTGCCGGGCGACCTGCTGCGACCCGACGACGTCGCAAGGGCCTTCGCGGACGTCGACGTCGTCTACCACCTGGTCCACTCGATGTCCGCGGGCGAGGACTTCGCCGACCGCGACAGGCGGATCGCGGCGACGGTCGCCCGCATGGCCGCCTCGGCCGGTGTCGGGCGCATCGTCTACCTGGGCGGCCTGACGACGGCCGATGCGCCCGGCAGCGAGCACATGCGCAGCCGCGCCGAGGTCGCCGAGGTGCTGCGCGAGGGCACCGTACCCGTGACGGAACTGCGGGCCGCCGTGATCATCGGGTCGGGGAGCGCGTCGTTCGAGATGCTGCGCAACCTCGTCGAGGTGCTGCCGGTCATGGTGACGCCACGATGGGTGGAGTCGCGTGTCCAGCCGATCGCCATCCGCGACGTGCTGCGGTACCTGATCGGTGTGCTGACCCTCGACGACGCCGACGACCACACCTACGACATCGGCGGTCCCGACGTCCTCACCTACCGCCAGATGATGCGCACGTACGCGGAGGTCGCCGGACTGCCACGAAGAGTCATCATCGGCGTGCCGCTGCTCACGCCGCGGCTGTCCAGCCTCTGGGTCGGCCTGGTGACGTCCGTCCCAGCCTCGATCGCCAAGCCGCTGGTGGACAGCCTCATCGTCGACGCGTTCGCCGAGCACGGGACCGCGGCGATCGAGCGGCTCGTCCCAGGGGAGCGCCTCGGCTACCGCCGCGCGCTGCAGCTCGCGCTCGCGCGGATCCGCGACCACGATGTCGAGACCTCGTGGCGTGAGGCCGACCTCGCGGAACGCGCGCCCGCCGAACCCGATCCGGGGGATCCCGAGTGGAGCGGCGGCACGATGTACGCCGACATCCGCCGGGCGCGGTCGGCCGCGCCGGCGGACGTGCTCTTCGATGCTGTCAGCGGCGTCGGCGGTGACCGCGGATGGCCGAGCCACGGGTGGGCCTGGCGGGTGCGCGGCCTGCTGGACCGTGCGGTCGGCGGCATCGGACTGCGCCGGGGGCGGCGGGATCCCGACACGCTGCGCGTGGGCGACGCCCTGGACTTCTGGCGTGTCATCGACGTTCGCCGGCCGACCGCGCGCCGACCGGGTCTGCTGCGCCTGCTCGCGGAGATGCGGCTGCCGGGCCGCGCGTGGCTCGAGTTCCGCGTCGTCGCGGTCGAGGGCGGGAGCGAGCTCCACCAACGTGCACTGTTCGCGCCCAAGGGCCTGCTCGGCCGCCTCTACTGGTGGGTGCTCGTGCCGTTCCACGGCATGATCTTCCCCACGATGGCGACGACGCTGGCGCGACGTGCCGAGCAGCTGGCTACCAGTAGCGGTGCGCCGACAGCGCCGCCCGCGGCGCCCGGCGACGACCCCGCGGCAGCAGACCCTGACCAGCGGCGCGCACGACGAGCTGGATGACCCGGCCACGCTGCCCGCGGTAGGGCTCCAGCAGCTCGAGCATCAGCTCGTCGGTGCACTCGTCGCCGGTCGCGTCGGCCAGCGCATGGCAGACGGTGGCGGGCAGGTTGTAGTCGCCGACGCTGACGGCGTCGGGGTCGCCGAGTGCCAGGCGGACCTCTGCGCTGGTCCACGGGCCTATGCCCGGCAGCGCACGCAGGCGACGGTCGAGGGCGACGAGGTCGCCGCGTACCCGTTCGAGCTGGGGGTCGTCCAGCGCGCTGCGGTGCAGCGCGACGGCGCCCTTGAGGCTGATTCCGCACCGTCGCATCGCGTGGGCGGGCGTGCGCCCCAGCATCTCGGCGGTCGGCCACGCCCACAGGCCCCCCGGTGCCGGCGTCCCGATCTGCGCCGCCAGCTGGGCGGTCGAGCGGCGGGCCTCCATGCCCTGCACGAGCTGGCCGAGGACGGCGCGCCCGACGGCCTCGCCAACGCGCGGCAGCCGGGACAGCCGGATCGATCCGACGTGGCGGGCGGCGCGGCGCAGCCGCGCGTGTCCGGCGGTCAGCTCCTCCAGGTCCGGTGGGCGGTCATGGAAGCCGATCCATCCGCGGGCCGCGTCGAGCGCGCGCTCGCGCGTGTGGTCGGGTGTGTCGGGCGATCCCCAGATCTGGATGTCGACACGGCCGCCGATCTGCGTCGCCTCGTAGATCAGCGCGCCGTCGCGTGCGGGCTCTGCGCGTCGCACCACGCCACGCCGCAGCCGGGCCGCGACCGATCCGCGGCGCGCCCGATCGGTGATCGGCACGGTGTCGACGGATTCGTCGATGTGGAGCCGGTCCCGTGCCAGCAGCGTGGTGCGCTGGGCGGTCGCGACGGCGGGGGCGGAGGGCATCGCAGCAGGATGCCACGGATGGGGCATCGAATGCGACGACCCGCGGTCCCATCGGGCCCGCGGGTCGTCGCGTGTCTGTCCGGAGGCTCAGGCGGCGATGCTGACGCCCAGCTCCTCCTGCAGGCGGGACAGCGCCTGGTTCTCGATCTTGCGGACGGACTCGCGCGACAGGCTCAGCTCGCGACCCAGGGCGTCCAGGGTCAGCGTCTGGCGGCCGTCGAGGCCGTACCGGCGCTGCAGCACGTACCAGCTGCGGTCGTCGAGCCGGTCGCGTGCCATGTCGAACAGGTCCTGCATGAAGGTCTTCTCGACCACCTCGTCCGCCGGCGAGTCGTCAGACACCGCCACGAACTCACCGAGGTCGCTGGCGTCGCTGTCGAACCCGACCGGGCGGTCCAGCGAGGTCATCGAGTGGTCACCCTCGAGCGCGCGCTGCACCTTGTCGGTGGTCAGACGCGTCGCCTGCGCAAGTTCGTCGACGGTCGGCTCGCGACCCGTCTCGGCCTCGAGCCGGGCGCTGGCCGCGCGCACCTTCACGAGCGCGTCGTGCAGGGCGACGGGCAGGCGGATGGTCCGCTCGGACCCGGCGACGCCCCGCTGGATGGCCTGACGGATCCACCAGGTCGCGTACGTCGAGAACTTGTAGCCCCGGCGCCAGTCGAACTTCTCGACCGCGCGGAGCAGGCCGAGGTTGCCCTCCTGGATCAACTCACCCAGGTCGAGCGTCGACCGCTTGGAGAACTGGGCGGCCACGCTGACGACCAGCCGCAGGTTCGCCGCGACGAAGTGGTCGAACGCACCCTGACCTTCGCGCACCTTCCGCTCGAGTGCGCGCCGTTCGCTGGTCTCGGTGATCTCTCCGCTGTCGAGGCGCTCCTGCGCCTCGCGTCCCGCCTCGATGGTCTTGGCCAGCCTGACCTCGTCCTCCGCGGTCAGGAGGCGGACCTTACCGAGCTCGGAGAAGTAGAGGTCGAGGAGGTCCTCGGGGACGTCCATCGGGCGGTCCTCTCTACGCCTTGTGCTCGTCTTCACAATCTGTCCAACACTCGTCTCTGCTACGTTGTTCCCATTGGCGGGCACTTTCGCCCAAGGAAGTCGGGAGGCCGACCCATCAAGCCTACCCGAACCGCGTAGTATTTCATGTTCTCCGCGAGAAGGCAAGCGCAAACCTCGCGTCGGGTTCCAAACACCCTACGGAGCCGTCCTTCAGTACGGGATCCTCATCAAGGACCGCCATGAACCCTGTGCTCACTGAGCTCGGCGGCTACCCGCTGGCCGCCTACCAGGAGCTCAAGCGTCAGCTCGCGGCTGACGGTCGCCCGCTGCACGACTTCTCGATCGGCGACCCCACCGAGCCCACCCCGGCCTTCATCCGGCAGGCCCTCGTCGACGGCATACCCGAGACCAGTCAGTATCCGACCGCCGCCGGGCTCGACGAGCTGCGCGAGGCGATTGCGGCGTGGGTCGAGCGGCGGTTCAAGGTCCACGTCGATCCGGACCGCGAGGTGCTGCCGACCGCGGGCAGCAAGGAGGCCATCTTCCACCTTCCCCTCGGCGTGCTCGACGCCAGGAGCCAGCGCACGAGCGTCCTGTGGGGCACGCCGGGCTACCCGGTGTACGAACGCGGTTTCCTCTTCGCCGGAGGCTCCAGCGACCCGGTGACCCTCCGCCACGGCGACGGTTGGCGGCTGCGGCTGGCCGACGTCGAGCAGGAACGGCGCGACCGTGCATGCCTCGCATGGGTGAACTACCCCCACAACCCGACCGGCGCGACGGCTGACGTGGCCTTCCACCGCGCGAACCTGAACGTCGCTCGCGCCAACGACATCGTGCTGGCCAGCGACGAGTGCTACGTCGACATCCATCCGCCGGGCGGCGATCCGCCCGGTTCGCTGCTCCAGGCCGCCGGCGACGACCGCTCCGGTGTGATCGTGGCGTTCAGCCTGTCCAAGCGCTCGGGCATGACCGGCTACCGCAGCGGCGCGCTCGTCGGAGACGCCGACCTGATCGCCGCGCAGCGCGTGCTGCGGCCCAACATCGGCACCGCCAGCCCGGAGTTCGTCCAGCGGGCCGCCGTGGCCGCGTGGTCCGAGGACGTCCACGTGGAGCAGCGTCGGGAGATCTTCGAGGCCAAGCGCGCCATCATCACCGCGTTTGCCGAGCGGGCGGGGCTGCGCGTGAGCGGCAGCGAGGCGACCTTCTACGTGTGGCTGGCCGCGCCGGGAGGTGACGACTTCGCCTACGCGAAGGCCCTGCTCTCGGAGCGTGTCGTCGTCTCGCCGGGCCGGGCCTTCGGCCGGGGCGGAAAGGGATGGCTGCGACTGGCGCTGGTCCCGTCGACGGACGGCTGCGAGGCCGCCGTCGCCGCATGGGACGATGCGATCAACGCCGGACGTCTGCCCGGTCACGACTAGCATCCGGTGCGATCAACCGGACCCGCGGTACCGAGAAAGGCACGGACACATCGCATGAGCGACCTCGATGCCCTGCGCAAGATGATCGACGACGCGTACGACCACGGCGGGCACGACACTGCCGAGGCGGTCGAAGCCGTCGCCGCCGCGGTCGACCTGCTCGACAGGGGTGAGGTGCGCATCGCCGAGCCCGACGGCACCGACGACGCCGGTGCGTCGCGGTGGCGCGTCAACGAGTGGCTCAAGCGGGCGGTGCTGCTGTCGTTCCGCCAGCGCTCGATGGAGACCATCGAGGTCGGGCCGTTCGAGTACCGCGACAAGGTGCCGCTGAAGACGGGCTACGAGCAGGCGAACGTCCGGGTGGTGCCACCGGCGGTCGTGCGCCACGGCGCATACGTCGAGGCCGGGGCGGTGCTGATGCCGTCGTACGTCAACATCGGCGCCCGCGTCGGTAGCGGCACCATGGTCGACACCTGGGCGACCGTCGGGTCGTGCGCGCAGGTCGGCCGCAACGTGCACCTCGCGGGCGGCGTGGGCATCGGTGGCGTCCTCGAGCCCCCCGGCGCGCGTCCCGTGATCATCGAGGACGACGCCTTCCTCGGCTCGCGCTGTGCGGTGACCGAGGGCGTGATCGTCGAGCGCGGCGCAGTGATCGGGCCCGGCGTCCACCTGACCGCGTCGGTGCCGATCATCGATGTCACCGGTGACGAGCCGGTGACCTACAAGGGCCGTGTGCCGGCCAACGCGATCGTGCTGCCCGGCACGCGGCCCAAGCAGTTCCCGGCCGGTGAGTTCCACCTGAGCTGCGCGCTGATCGTCGGGCAGCGCTCGGCGTCGACTGACACCAAGACGTCGCTCAACGAGGCGCTGCGCGAGCACGGCGTCGGCGGATGAGCCCCGTGACCGCTCGGCTGGTCGACCTGCTGATCGAACTGGTTGACCAGCCGTGCGTGACCCGCCACGAGAAGCCGATCGCCGACTGGCTGGTCGACCGCTACGCGGCGCGCGGCGAGCACATCGAGCGCGTCGCCGACTCGCTGGTCGTGGGCGAGGTCACCGACCACCGCCCCGTCGTGCTGCTGGTCGGCCACACCGACGTCGTGCCACCGACGGACGGCGACCTGCCGGGGCGCGTCGAGGGTGATTACGTCGTCGGGCGCGGCACCAGTGACATGAAGGCCGGACTGGCCATCGCGATGGATCTGTTCGAGGATCCCGTGCTGCGCGACGGTCCGTACCAGCTGCTGCTGGTGGCCTATGCAGGGGAGGAGGGCCCGGCTGATGGCAACGAGTTGGCGCCGCTGCTGGACGCCCTGCCGCATCTGGCGCAAGCCGAGCTCGGCATCGTGCTCGAGCCGACCGATCTCCAGGTCCAGCTGGGCTGCATGGGTGGGCTGCACGCGCACGTGACCGTGTGCGGTCGCGCGGCGCACTCCGCGCGGCCGTGGCTGGGCGTGAACGCGCTCACCGCCGCCGCCCCGTTGCTCGCCGCGCTGGGGGAGCAGGCACCGGTCGATCACCCCGTCGACGGGCTGGCGTTCCGCGACGTGCTGACTGCGACTGGCGCGTGGACCGACAACGCGCGCAATGTTGTCCCCGACCGCTTCACCGTCAACGTCAACTTCCGGTTCGCGCCCGACCGCACGCTCGACGAGGCCGAGGCGGAGCTGCGCGGGCGGATCGCAGCGCTGGCCACCGACGACGTGCACGTCACCATCGTCGACCGTGCACTGCCGGCGCCGCCCCATCGCGACCACCCGTTGGTGCAGCGCGTGATCGAGGCGGCGGGAGGACGCGTGTCGGGCAAGCAGGCCTGGACCGATGTCGCCCGGTTGGCCGAGGTCGGCGTGCCCGCATTCAACTACGGTCCTGGTCTGACCGCACAGGCACACCAGGCCGGCGAGCACGTCCCGGTCGCCAACCTCGAGCGTGCCCGCACCGTGCTCGCGACGTTCCTGTCCACCGCCCCCGAGCTCCACGAGGAGCGCTGAATCATGTCGACGCCCGACCCCCGCTCGAACGAGCCGAGCCACGACGAGGCCGACACCGCCAACTTCCAGCAGTTCATGGACGCCAGCGAGCCCCAGAAATCCGACGACGGCCGCACCTTCCGGCTGATCTCGCTCCTGGTCGGCGTCGCAGCACTCGCCGGTGTCATGTACCTGCTGCTGTTCACCTGATCCGCATCCCCGCCCGGCCGTAGCTGCATCCGACTGGTCTCCGCCCGCCGGCTCGCTGGCGCTCGCCCTCACCCTGCTGCGGATGCGGCCGGATGCGGCCGGAGCGGTTGTCCCGCACGATCGCGTCCGCGACCGCATCTCCGCCCTGTCGATCGGCGTCGGCGTCATCACGGTCCCCCTTCCGGTGACGTGGCCCGACCTTGACAGATCGGACGGGGCACGCGGGCTGCCGGCGGCGTCCCGCGCCGCAACCGCAGGCCCGCAACCCCGTTGCACGGTCGCACCTGCCAGCCGATCGGCCTGCGGCAGGGCAGACTGCGAGGGGAAGAGGCACCTGTTGACAGGAGGCACTGCCAGCCGTGAGCGCCGCGAGGTACGACGCGACGTCAATCACCGTCCTCGAAGGGCTCGAGGCGGTGCGCAAGCGACCTGGCATGTACGTCGGCTCGACCGATGCCCGCGGTCTGCACCACCTGGTGTGGGAGGTCGTGGACAACGCGGTCGACGAGCACCTCGCGGGCCACGCGCAGAAGGTCAGCGTGACCATCCTCGGCGACGGCGGCGTCGAGGTCACCGACGATGGCCGCGGCATCCCGATCGGTCTGCACGCCAAGGAGCGCAAGCCCGCGCTCGAGGTCGTCATGACCACGCTGCACGCCGGCGGCAAGTTCGACACGCAGTCCTATGCGGTGTCCGGCGGCCTGCACGGCGTCGGCGTGTCCGTGGTCAATGCGCTGTCGTCACGCGCCGAGGTGGAGGTCAGCCGCGACGGCGGCCGCCACCAGATCGCGTTCGCCCGCGGCGCTCGCACCGCGCCTCTCAAGCGCGTCGGCAAGACGCGGAGGACCGGGACGACGCTGCGCTTCTGGCCCGACCCCGACGTGTTCGACGACACGACCTTCGATGCCGACCGCATCGCGACCCGCCTGCGCGAGACGTGCCTGCTCAACCCCGGCCTGCGCGTAGACTTCGCCGACGTGCGCGACGGTCGGCGCGAGACGTTCGCGTTCAAGCGAGGTCTCGCCGATTTCGTCGACCAACTGGTCGGCGACGACGACACGATCGTCTCCAAGCCGATCATGATCAGCGAGGCCGACGAAGTCGACGGCCAGGCGCTCGCCGTCGACCTGGCACTCACCTGGGTCGCCGGCGGCGTCGATGAGCGACTGCGCAGCTACGTCAACGTCATCCGCACGCCCGACGGCGGGACGCACGAGGAGGGCATGCGCAAGGCCCTGACCGGCACGCTCAACCGCTGGGGGCAGGCCAACCGGGCGTTCCGCAAGAAGGACCCGGGCCTGACGGGGGACGACCTTCGCGACGGACTGGTCGCGGTGCTCAGCGTCAAGCTGCCCGACGCGCAGTTCGAGGGTCAGACCAAGGCGAAGCTGGGCAGCGCGGTGATGCGCGGGTTCGTCGAGCGGACGGTCAATGACGGGCTGACGGCGTGGCTCGACGCCAACGCGACGGCCGGCCGGCGGATCTGCAAGCAGGCGCAGTTGGCGGCCCGTGCCCGCGAGGCGGCCCGCCACGCACGTGAGCTGACCCGCCGCAAGGGGCTGCTCGACACCTCCTCGGCGGGGCTGCCGGGCAAGCTCAGCGACTGCTCCTCGCGCCAGCCCGTGGAGTGCGAGCTGTATGTCGTCGAGGGTGACTCGGCGGGTGGCAGCTCCAAGCTGGCGCGCGACCGTCACACCCAGGCGATCCTGCCGCTGCGCGGCAAGGTGCTCAACGTCGAGAAGGCGCAGTTGCGGCGCATCCTGGCCAACGCCGAGATCCAGCACCTGATCCGCGCGATCGGCACCGGCATCGGCGACGACTTCGACTACAGCCGCCTGCGCTACCACAAGATCGTCGCGATGGCCGACGCCGACGTCGACGGCGGTCACATCACGACGCTGCTGCTGACGTTCTTCTACCGGATGATGCCGAAGCTGGTCGACGGCGGGCACGTGTACCTCGCACAGCCGCCCTTGTACCAGCTGCGCAAGGGCACGAAGATGGCCTACGCGTTGGACGAGGACGAGCGGGCCCGCCTGCTGCGCACCACGTTCGCCAGCCGCAACGGAAGTGACGTCAAGGTCATGCGCTTCAAGGGCCTCGGTGAGATGGACGCCGAGCAGTTGTGGGCCACGACGATGGATCCGGCCCGGCGCACGCTGCTGCGGGTCACCGTCGCGGACGCCGCGGAGGCCGACCGGATGTTCAGCCTGCTCATGGGGGAGAGCGCGTCGGACCGCCGGGACTGGATCGAAGCGAACGCGCGCTACGCCGACAACATCGACGCCTGAGTCAGTCAGCGAGGTCCGTTTAGCGCTGATCAGTGCGCCATGCGCAACACGCGCGTGCGCGCTGGGCGGAGATGTCAGCAGATGTAGTGAGGTATCCCTTGCCGTATCGAGGCGCGGCGGTGTTACGATCCGGATGCGGATGACTGGGAGCGCTTGCACCCGGCCCTGCATCGGCGTTGGGGAACGGCGCCGACGGTGACGGTCGCGTTGGCGCAATCGGCGTCGCTGGGTGGCTGGCACGTACCGGGGAGTGGCGCCGATGAGCGGTGAAGAGCGGAACCTGACGAAGGCCGAGGAGGAGCACCGCCGAGAGGAGGCCGCCGAGCGCGAGGCACGGCGCCAGGCCATCATCGAACGTCCGCGCTTCGAGGGCCTGCAGGTTGCGCCCGAGATCGACTTCTACCCGGAGGTCGCCGACCGGGAGCCCGGCGACAGCAACATCGTCCGCTGGGGCTTCGACCTGCATCCTCAGGTCACCTTCTGGTCGGCCGGGCTGGTCGTCACGTTGCTCGTCGTCACCCTGGTGTTCCGCGAGCCGATGGAGGCGTTCTTCGTCGGACTGCGCGATGGCATCAACGCGTTCTTCGGCTGGTTCTACATCCTGGCGGCCAATCTCTACGTGCTGGCCGGGCTGTTCTTCGCCTTCAGCCGGTTCGGCAAGATCCGCCTCGGAGGGCCGCAGGCGCGCCCCGAGTTCTCGACCGGTGCGTGGTACGCGATGCTGCTGTCGGCCGGCATGGGCATCGGGCTGATGTTCTGGAGCGTCGCCGAGCCGATCTTCCACCTGACGTCGCCCGCGCCGCTGTTCGGTGTCGAGGCGGGAACCGACGCCGCCGCGCAGGCCGCCCTGGCAACGACCTACTACCACTGGGGAATCCACCCGTGGGGGATCTACGCGCTGGTCAGCCTGGCGCTGGCGTTCTTCGCGTTCAACCGCGGTCTGCCACTGACGTTCCGGTCGGTGTTCTATCCGCTGCTCGGCAAGCGGATCTACGGCACCTGGGGCAACGTCATCGACGTGCTGACCGTGCTGGCGACGCTCTTCGGGCTGGCGACCTCACTCGGGTTCGGTGTGCAGCAGGCGTCGGCCGGACTGACCTTCTTGTTCGGGTGGCCGGCCAACACCGGCTTCCAGGTGCTGCTCATCGCGGCGATCACCGCAATGGCCACGCTCTCGGTCGTCGCGGGTCTCGACGCGGGCGTCAAGCGGCTCAGCCAGCTCAACATCTACCTCGCGGCGGCGTTCCTCGTGTTCATCGTCGCGGTCGGTCCCACGCTGTTCCTCCTGTCGGTGTTCATCCAGAGCACCGGTTTCTACGTCCAGGTCCTCCCCGAGCTGGCGTTCTGGACCGAGGCCTTTGGTGAGGGCGGCGGCTGGCAGGGCAGCTGGACGGTGTTCTACTGGGGCTGGTGGATCTCCTGGTCGCCGTTCGTGGGCATGTTCATCGCCCGGATCTCGAAAGGCCGCACTGTCCGCGAGCTGATCCTCGGGGTCATGGTCGCGCCGTCGCTGCTGTCGTTCGTCTGGATGGCCGTGTTCGGTGGGGCCGCGATCAACCTGCAGCTCAACGGCGTCGTCGACCTCGCGACCGCGGTCAACGAGAACGTCGCGACCGCGATGTTCGTCATGCTCGAGGCCTTTCCGCTGACCGAGTTCACGTCGATCGTCGCCGTGCTGCTGGTCGTGTCGTTCTTCGTGACCTCGTCGGACTCGGGATCGCTGGTCGTCGACCATCTGACGTCGGGCGGCAAGCTCGACTCGCCCAAGCCGCAACGGGTCTTCTGGGCTGTGATGGAGGGCGCCATTGCGGCCGTCCTGCTGCTCGGCGGCGGCCTGAACGCGTTGCAGGCCATGGCGATCGCCAGCGGCCTGCCCTTCGCGGTGATCCTCATCATCATGATGTGGAGCATGTACACGGCGTTCGACGAGGAACTCGACCTGCTCGAGGAGTACTACGACGCGGCGCTGTTCAGGGTGCGCCACCCGTCCCTCATCAGCGACGAGGACGTCTTCGGTGAGAAGTCCGACGACTCCGACACCTCCGAGACCGCCGACACTGCATCCAGCGAGAGCTGAGCCGGGGGAGGAACACCCGCAATGGCAACTGTACCCCCCATGCTACGACAGCGATCATTGGCCTGGCGATCCGTGACGCTCGCCGTGGTTCTCGGACTGCTGACGGCGGCCTGCGGCCCGGCAGCGGACGTCGCCGGTGATGGTGGTCCGGCGGCCGGCGACGACGGCGGCGGTGGCGACGGGCAGATCACGATGGCCCGCGCCACCTGGGACACCGGCTTCATGCAGGCCTACATCTACCGTGACCTGCTGACCGAACTGGGCTACGACGTGTCGGACCCATCCGAGGCCACGCTGGACCCCAACGTGTTCTACCCGGCGCTCGCCGAGGGTGACTTCGACCTGTGGGCCAACGGCTGGTTCCCGCTGCACGACATCTACCTGGAGCGGGAGCTGTTCTCCGGCGAACAGAACGAGGAGCCGATCACGCCCGTCGGGACTCAGGTCGACGGCGGCGCGCTGCAGGGGTACCTGGTCGACAAGAAGACTGCCGACGAGATGGGCCTGACCAGCATGTCGGACCTGACCGACGCCGATACGGCCGCCGCGTTCGATGGCGACGGCAACGGCCAGGCCGACCTGATCGGCTGCAACGACGGCTGGGGCTGCAACGCCGCGATCACCGAGCAGATCAACACCCTGGACTGGGGTGCGAACGTCGAGCAGATCGTCGGCGACTACTCCGTGCAGATCGACGAGGTCGCACAGAAGGTCGACGCCGGCGAGCCGGTCCTGTTCTACACCTGGACGCCCAACTGGACGATCGACGTGCTGGTTCCGGGAGAGGACGTGGTGTGGCTGGAGTCGCCGCCGCTGCCAGGTGACGACGAATCGACGACCGCGGACGGGTTGGCGGGCTGCGCCACCGGCGGCGAGTCCTGCGAGCTCGGGTGGGTCGTCAACGACATCCGCGCTGTCGTCAACAACGACTTCCTCGAGAACAACCCCGACGCGGCGGCGCTGCTCGAGGCCGTGCAGATCCCGCTGAGCGACATCAGCGCGCAGAACGCCGAGATGAACGAGGCGGGCGACAGCTACACCGAGGACGACATCGCGGCGGATGCCGCTGAGTGGATCGAGCAGAACCGCGACGCCGTCGACGGCTGGCTCGAGCAGGCCCGGTCGGCCGGCAGCTGACGCGCCACGGGGCGGCCGCGGCGACTCTACCTGCCGGCCTCCTCGCCCGCCCACGGCCGCCCTCTCCCTGAGCCGATCCGGGCGGGGATGGGTGTGCGCGCTGGACGGTCCGAGTGCTCAGGTCTGGTCGGCGGTGAGCTCGGCGAGCCAGCTGCGCAGCTCGGCCGGAGACATCACGGTCGGATCGCCCAGAGCCTCCGGCGCAACGCCGGTGAGCTGGTCGGGCACGTGCTGCACGACGCGCTCGAGGATGGCGGCGGATCCGTAGTCATCGACGATCGCGGCCATCTGCTCGTCGTGATCGGCACCGCGGGCCCGCGCCGACGCGGTCAGTCCGACGAGCAGGGACTCCCAGGTCGTCATCGGGCCCTGCGCGATCGACGCGGACTCCTCGAAGGAGTCCACGAACGCGAACGGCGTGGTCATGATCCGGTGCCCACCGCCCAGCGCGCCGTAGAGCCAGTCGGAGTCGAACGCGAAGCCGTACGTCGACGGCGCCGCCAGGATGTCGGCCAGCGCGTTGCGGCCGTAGAGCTTGAACGCCGCCTGCGTGTCGCGCAGGCCCTTCGAGAACAACGCCCGGCCCACCATGCGCTGCATGTGCCGCAACACCACGATCCCGGGGCCCCACCGCGCCTCGGCCTTGCGCAGCACCGCGTCGGGATGCTTGCGGTCGCCGATCACGACCTCCGCCCGACCCGGGTACGGCGCCAGCAGCAGACCAAGCTGACCCAGATCGACCGAGCAGTCGGCGTCCGTGTAGACGACCGCGTCCGCGCCCTCGTCGAGCGCATGCTGGGCGCCGTAGACCTGGGCGCCGCCCTTGCGCGACGCGGACGTGTCCCGCAGTTCCGCCAACGGGCCCTCGCTGGCCGGCAGTGCCTCGGCCAGCCGCAGCACGCGAACGTGATCGCCCAGCCGGTGAGCGTCCGCCATCTGCTCGGCGACGCCCGCGCTGTCGTCCGGGCAGCCGTCGTCGATGGCGACCAGGGTCCAGGTCACCGACGTGCCGTTCAGCAGCCAGTCGAGCTGGTCGAGCTTGACCGCCAGCGCATCCTCGCCGAGCGGGTTCGCGTCGTCGCGCGGCCGCAGCCGTCGTGCCTCGCCCCACATGGCGAACTGGACGACGACGTCGAGGGCGGTGCGCAACGCGATCTCGTCGAGCAGCGTCTTCGATTCGGCGAGCTTGGTGGCCACGCGCACGTCGATGCCAGCCGACGTGTCGCGGCCCAGGGCCCGCAACGCCTCGACATCGGCCCCGGTGGCGAGCATCTCGTCGGCCAGGTCGCGGACGTGCGGTTGGTTGGCCGGATCGGTCAGATCGATGTGGTCGGTGCCGCCGCTGGCGAGGTCTTCGAGCGTCGTCATGATCACGGCAGCCTACGCGACCGCTGGGCCCGGGTCACGTGCTGCCGGTGCACTGCCTGGCCGGGATCGGTTACGGAGCGCGGCACAATCGGTCTGCGACGGGTCAGCGCATCCGTCGGGCGCGTCCGTGCGGCGCGGCCGTGCAGTCGATCGACGTGGGGACATCCTTCATGAGCCGCCAGCCAAGCCTGCTGGACACCTCGGACGGCGACACCGGCCGCGGAGTGCGTCCGGTGAACATCGTCGACCGCATGCAGCAGGCCTTCCTCGACTACTCGATGAGCGTCATCGTCGGCCGCGCGCTACCTGACGTGCGCGACGGGCTCAAGCCGGTCCAGCGGCGCATCCTGTACGCGATGTGGGAGGCGGGGCTGCGCCCCGACCGTCCGTTGCGCAAGTGCGCGCGCGCCGTCGGTGAGGTCATGCAGAAGTACCACCCGCACGGTGACACCTCGATCTACGACGCCCTGGTGCGCATGGCGCAGGACTTCACGATGCGGGCGCCGCTGATCGACGGACACGGCAACTTCGGGTCGATCGACGGCGACAACGCCGCCGCGATGCGCTATACCGAGGCGCGCCTGTCCGAGGTCGCGATGGCGCTGCTCGACGGCATCGACGAGCAGACCGTCGACTTCGTGGCCAACTACGACGGCGATGACGAGGAGCCGGTCGTCCTGACGGCGCGGCTGCCGAACCTGCTGCTCAACGGGTCGACCGGCATCGCCGTCGGCATGGCCACCAACATCCCGCCCCACAACCTCGGCGAGCTGGTCGACGCATGCCTGCTGCTGGTCGAGCGGCCCGACGCCTCGCTCGACCAGCTGATGGCCAAGGTCCCAGCGCCCGACTTCCCCACGGGCGGGCGGATCGTCGAGACGGACGGCATCCGTCAGGCCTACACGACGGGGCGTGGCGCCGTGACGGTCGAGGCCGTCGCGACCACCGAGACGCGCTCCGGGGGGATGCCGCGCATCATCGTCACCGAGATCCCGTACCAGGTGAACAAGGCGACGATGCTGGAGCGCATCGCCGACCTCGTCAAGAACCGCAAGATCGACGAGATCCGCGACCTCCGGGACGAGTCGTCCCGTGACGGCATGCGGATCGTCATCGAGCTCAAGCGGGGCGAGGATCCTGCACGCGTGCTCGCCAAGCTCTACAAGCACAGCGATCTGCGCGCCAACTTCAACGTCAACATCGTCGCGCTGAACCGCGGCCAGCCCGCGACGTTGGGGCTACGTGACTGCCTGACGGCCTACGTCGACCACCAGCGCGAGGTCCTGACGCGCCGGACGACGTACCGTCGTGACCGCGCAGCCGCCCGGGCGCACGTGCTCGAGGGCCTGATGGTCGCACTGGACCACCTCGACGAGGTCATCGCACTGATCCGGGCCGCCGAGAGCGCCGACGTCGCCCGGACCCAGCTGATGGAGCGCTTCGGCCTGACCGAGATCCAGGCGACGGCCATCCTCGACATGCAGTTGCGCCGCCTCGCACAGCTCGAGCGCCGCAAGATCGTCGCTGAGCTCGCCGACCTGCGCGCGCTGATCGCCGAGCTCGAGGCGATCCTCGCCGACCCGGCCGAACTCGACAAGCTGCTCGTGAGCGAGCTGCGGGCACTGCGTCGCGCACACGCCGACCCACGCCGCAGCCGGCTCGACGGTCGTGGTCCCGCCGACGATGATCCCGACGAGGACGCCGAGGCACTGCCCACGTTCGAGGCGCAGCCGGTGACGGTGTATGTGACCGGTGGCGGGGTGATCAAGGCCGTCACCCGGCGGCGGACGAGCTCGCCGTACCGCGACGCGCGCGACCCGTTGGTGGCCGTGGTGCGGGCCACGACGGCCGATGATCTGCTCCTCGTCGACGCCGAGGGCAGTGGCTACCGGGTGGCACTCGCCGACGTGCCGGTGGTACCCGCCCGTCAGCGGGGCGTCCCGATCGTCCAGCTCTACGGCTCGCCGCCGGACGCGCCGATCGTCGGCGCCGTCCGCCTGGTCGACGGCACCGACGTGGTGACGCTGTCGGCGCGCGGGCTGGTCAAGCGCACCGGCGTCGACGAGTACCGGGGACGTACCCAGCAGATGATCGCCGCCGGTGTGCGGGACGACGACGAGCTCGTCGACGTCACGTCGTGCGCCGACGGCGACGAGCTCGTCGTCGCGCACAGCGGCGGACTGGTCATCCGGTTCGCCGCCGACGACGTCCGGTCGATGGGACGGCCCTCGTACGGCGTGGCCGCCCAGCAGGTGCGCGACGACCAGCGCTGCGTGGCGCTGTCGGTGCTGCACGCTGCTGATCCGCCGGCCGAGATCATCACGCTGGACGCCGACGGGACCGCCAAGCGCAGCCCGCTCGACGACTACCCGGCGCAGAAGCGCGGCGGCAAGGGCGTGCTGACCGGTACCGACCGTCCCGCGTGGGTCGGTGCGGCCCGCGACGTGCACGTCGTCACCATCGACGGACCCCAGGTGGTGCGACCGGCGCAGCTGACACAGGCCGGCCGCAGCGGCCGGCTCACGTCCGCGGTGGCCCCCATCACCGGTCGTGTGGTGCCCGAGCGGCGTGGCGACGATGGAGCTGGCTGACATCGTCGCCCACCGCCGGATGATCCGGCGGTACCGGCCCGACCCCGTCGATCCGGCGGCTGTCGACCGCATCGTCGACACCGCGCGCCGCGGCCCCAGCGCGGGCTTCACACAGGGCGTCGACTTCGTCGTGGTCACCGCTGATCCGACGCGCGTGCGCCTTGCTGCGCTCTGCGGCGAACCCGAGCACGTCGCCCGGGGTCGCGAACCCTGGCTGTCGGTCGCACCGGTCCACGTCGTGCCGTGCGTGCGGCCCGACAGCTACCGGGAACGCTACGCCGAGCCGGACAAGGCGGGCAGCCGCGGTCCCGCCGGATGGCACGTGCCGTTCTGGTGGGTCGACGCTGGCGCCGCCGTGATGCTGCTGCTGCTGGCGGCCGTCGACGAAGGCTTCGGTGCAGGGATGCTCGACGTCGCAGATCCTGACGGCCTGCGCGACCTGCTGGACATCCCCGGCGACGTCGCGCCCGTCGCGCTGATCACGATCGGCCATCCCGCCGACGGGCGACCGCCGTCCTCGGCCAGCCGCCGTGCGCGCCGCCCGCTGTCCGACCAGTTGCACCGGGACCGCTGGCGGGGCTGACGGGCGGGGCGCCGGCCGGGCGACGGGCGCCGGGCGCCGAGCGCCGAGCGACGCGAATCGGACACGGCGGACACCGTCGACCGTGTCGCCGGTGTCCGAAACGGATCGCTCGGGGCGCCGATGCGCTCCGGCGGCAGTTCACAGTCGATGACGGCCGCTAGGCTCGGGTCTCCACCACACGAACCGAGGAGAACCAGCCGTGGCACTGCGCATGTCGACGTTGTTCCTGCGAACCCTCCGCGAGGACCCGTCGGACGCCGAGGTGCCGAGCCACCGCCTGCTCGTGCGCGCCGGCTACGTCCGGCGCGCGGCGCCGGGGATCTTCACGTGGCTGCCGCTGGGCTGGAAGGTGTTCCGCAACGTCGAGCGCATCATCCGCGAGGAGATGGATGCCGCCGGCTTCCAGGAGGTGCACTTCCCTGCGCTGCTGCCCCGGGAGCCCTACGACGCGACGGGGCGCTGGACCGAGTACGGCGACAACATCTTCCGCCTGCGTGACCGCCGCGAGGCCGACTACCTGCTGGGACCCACGCACGAGGAACTGTTCACGCTGCTGGTCAAGGACCTGTACAGCTCGTATCGCGACCTGCCGCTGTGGATCTACCAGATCCAGACCAAGTACCGCGATGAGCCGCGGCCGCGCGGAGGGCTGCTGCGCGGTCGCGAGTTCGCCATGAAGGACAGCTACTCGTTCGACGTCGACGACGGCGGTCTCGACGACTCTTACGACCGGCACCGGGCGGCGTACCTACGGACGTTCGACCGGCTGGGTCTGCGCTACGAGATCGTGTCAGCGATGTCGGGCGCGATGGGCGGGTCGGCGTCCGAGGAGTTCCTCGCGCCCACGCCGACGGGCGAGGACACCTTCGTCAGGTGCTCGTCGTGCGACTATGCGGCCAACGCCGAGGCCGTCCGCCTCACGCCAGCCAAGCCCGTCCCCGCCGACGACGTCCCGGCCGCGCACGTCGAGGACACGCCGGACACGCCGACGATCGCGACGCTGGTCGACCTGCTCAACAGCCGCGACGACCTGCGGCGTGACGAACGTCCCTGGACCGCCGGCGACATGCTCAAGCACGTGCTGGTCCGGCTGCGGCATCCGGACGGACGCGTCGAGCCGCTGGCCATCGGTGTGCCCGGCGACCGCGACATCGACGACAAGCGGCTGGAGGCCGCCGTGACCCCGGCAGCCGTCGAGCCGTTCGACGACCCGGACTTCGCGGCGCATCCCAACCTGGTCAAAGGCTACATCGGACCGACGGCGCTGGGCGAGTCGATGGGCGTGCGATACCTGCTCGATCCCCGCATCGCCGACGGCACGCGCTGGGTCACCGGCGCCAACGAGCCGGGTCGCCACGTCGTCGACCTGGTGGCCGGCAGGGACTTCACGGCCGACGGGCTGATCGACGTCGCCGAGATCCGCGACGGCGATCCCTGTCCGCGCTGCGACGGCGAGGTCACCATCGCCCGCGGCATCGAGATCGGTCACATCTTCAAGCTCGGTCGCCGCTACGCCGAGGCGCTCGACCTGACCGTGCAGGACGAGGCCGGCAGGCAGGTCACGGTGACCATGGGGTCATACGGTATCGGCGTGTCGCGCGCCGTCCCGGCGATCGTGGAGCAGACCTACGACGACGACGGTCTGTGCTGGCCGCGGTCCGTGTCTCCGGCGGACGTCCACATCGTGGCGACCGGCAAGGACGACGTGCCCTTCGAGGCCGCTGAGGCGTTGATCGCCGAGCTCCAGGACGCCGGCGTGTCGGTGCTGTATGACGACCGCCGGGTGAGCGCCGGCGTGAAGTTCAACGATGCGGATCTGATCGGCGTGCCGACGATCGTCGTGCTCGGCCGCGGTCTCAAGCGCGGTGTCGCGGAGGTCAAGGATCGCGCGACCGGCGAACGGGTCGACGTCGAGCTGTCCGACGTCGCCGCGCACCTGACCGACCTGGTCCGTGGCAGCTGACACCATCGGACCAGCAGCCGCATGGCGCACGTCGATGTCTCCCACCTGCGGTACACCCTGCCGAACGGCAGGGTGCTGCTCGACGATGTGTCCTTCCGTGTCGGAGAGGGCGCGAAGGCGGCGCTCGTCGGCGCCAACGGGACCGGCAAGACGACGCTGCTGCGCATCCTGGCCGGCGAGCTGACGCCTGACTCCGGCACCGCCGTCACCAGCGGTGGGCTCGGCGTCATGCCACAGTTCATCGGCTCGATCGACGACGGCACCGACGTCCGCGGGTTGCTGCTGTCCGTTGCCCCCCCGGCGGTCCACGACGCGGCGGTCAGACTGGACCGTGCCGAGCTCGCGATGATGGAGTCCGACGACGAGGCGATCCAGCTCGCCTACGCCGACGCGCTCGCCGGGTGGACCGATGCGGGCGGCTACGACGCCGAGCACGTCTGGGACGCGTGCTGCACGGCGGCGGTCGGGCGGCACTACGAACAGGTGCGTCACCGCGACGTCGCGACCCTGTCAGGCGGCGAGCAGAAGCGACTCGTGCTCGAGGCCCTGCTGCGGGGACCCGACCAGATGCTGCTGCTCGACGAGCCCGACAACTTCCTCGACGTCCCCGGCAAGCTGTGGCTCGAACAGGCACTGCGAGACACGAAGAAGACGGTGCTCTACATCAGCCACGACCGCGAGCTGCTGGCGCAGACCGCCACGCGGATCGTCACGCTCGAGGGCGGCGGCGCGTGGACCCACGGGGGCGGGTTCGCCGCCTACGACGAGGCGCGGCGCGCCCGGCACGAACGGCTCGACGCGGTGCTGCGGCAGTGGGAGCGCGAGCACGAGCGCCTCAAGGCGCTGGTCCGCACGCTGCAGCAGCAGGCGGCGCGCTCACCGGACATGGCGTCGCGCTACCGGGCCATGCAGACACGGTTGCGCAAGTTCGAGGAGGCCGGCCCACCCGAGGCGCCGCCACCCGACCAGCAGGTCACCGTCCGCCTGGGCGGAGGGCGCACGGGGGACAAGGTCGTGGTCTGCGAGGGCCTCGCGCTGACGGGGCTCACAGAGCCGTTCGACCTCGGCATCTACTTCGGCGAGCGGGTGGCTGTCCTCGGGCGCAACGGCACCGGCAAGTCGCATCTGCTGCGGCTGCTCGCCGGGGACACCGTCCGCGCCGCGGTTGAGCACACCGGCCGGTGGCGCCTGGGGGCACGGGTCGTGCCCGGGCACTTCTCGCAGACCCACGATCATCCCGAGCTGGTGGGCCGGACGCTGCTCGAAATCCTGTGGGAGGACGCGGCACTGCAGCGTGGGCAGGCGATGGGAGCGCTGCGCCGCTACGAGCTGGACGACGCAGCCGCCGCGCCGTTCGAGCTGCTCTCGGGCGGCCAGCAGGCGCGGTTCCAGATCCTGTTGCTCGAACTCTCGGGAACCACGCTGCTGCTGCTCGACGAGCCCACCGACAACCTCGACGTCGTCAGCGCCGAGGCGCTCGAACGCGGACTGGGACAGTTCGAGGGCACCGTGATCGCGGTCACCCACGACCGCTGGTTCGTCCGCGGCTTCGACCGCTTCGTCGTCCTGGACGGCGACGGTCAGGTGCGCGAGGTCGACCAACCGATTTGGCAGAGCTGAGCCGGCGGCGTCGCGTCACTCGGGTGGCAGCGGGCGCCGGGTGGCCGGACCGTGCTGCCAGGGCGGGGCGTGCGTCGCGCGCCGCGCCCGGCCACCCGCCCCGCGAGATCAGCGTACGTGCGCGGCCACCGTGGCGACCGCCGACTGGAACGCGTCAGCGAACTTGTCGACGCCCTCGGCCTCGAGCTCCTTGGTGACCTGGACCAGATCCATGCCCTGCTCGCGCAGCCCGTCGAGGTGCGCGCGGGCCTCGGCGGCCGTGCCTGTCACCCGGTCATCGACGTCGGCATGGTCGCGGACGGCGCCGATCGTCTCCTCCGGCATGGTGTTGACCGTGTCGGGCGCGGCGAGCTGCTCGACGTAGACGACGTCGCTGTACGCCTCGTTCTTCGTCGACGTCGACGCCCACAGCGGTCGCTGCGGACGCGCGCCCTCTGCGGCGAGGTCGGCGAACCCCCCGTCCGCGAACCGCTGACGGAACAGGTCGTAGGCCAGACGCGCGTTGGCCACGCCCGCGGTCAACGGGGCCCGCGGTTGCACCCCGTCGTCGAACAGATCGTCGACCTTGCCGTCCACGCGGCTGACGAAGAACGACGCGACGCTGCACAGCCGCGACACGTCGCCTCCGTTGTCGAGCCGCTGGCGCACGCCGTCCATGAACGCCGTGATCACCGCGTCGTAGCGCGCCACGCTGAACAGCAGCGTCACGTTGACGTTGACGCCCTCGGCCAGCAGGCGCGTGATGGCCGGCAGCCCCGGTTCGGTGCCGGGCACCTTGATCATCAGGTTCGGCCGGTCGATCTCCGCGAACAGCGCGAGGCCCTCGGACACCGACTTCTCGGTGTCGTAGGCGCTGTTGGGATCCAATTCGATCGACACCTGCCCGTGAAGGCCGTCGGTCTCGTTCCACAGGTCGAGGAACTCGTCGCAGGCGCCGGTGACGTCGCGCTTCATAATCGTCCACAGCGCGTCGCGCGGATCCTCGCCCCGAAGCTCGGCGAGTTGCTCGTCGTAGCTGTCGTCGCTCCCGAGCGCGCTGTCGAAGATCGACGGGTTCGACGTGAGCCCCCGCAGTTCGCCCGTGGAGATCATCCTGGCGATGTATCCGCCATCGCCGAGGTACGAGCGCTTGATGCTGTCGAGCCAGACGGCCTGACCCAGGTCATTGAGCTGCTGCAACGGGTTCATCGTGTCACTCCTGTCCGACGAGGTCGCGGACGGCCGTGGCGATCGCGGCGGCGTCGATGCCGGCGTCGGCGAGTTGCTCGTCCGACGTCGCCGAGCCCGGCATCGTGCGTACCGCCAGCTTGCGCAGCTGCAGTGGCAGCCCCGACGCTGCGAGCGCCTCGAGCACCGCGTCGCCCAGGCCGCCCTCCGCGCGGTGGTCCTCGACGGTCACCACGCGCCCCGCGGTCGCCGTCGCGGCGTCCCGCACGGTCGCCGCGTCCAGCGGCTTGACGGAGTAGCAGTCGATCACACGCACGGCGAGGCCGTCCCCGGCGAGCGCGTCGGCGGCCTCGAGCGCCTCGTGCAGGGTTATGCCTGCGGCACAAATGGTGACCAGGTCGTCGCTGGACGACCGCAACGTCGCGCTGCCGCCGATGGCGATGTCCGCGCCGGGTCCGTGGATGACGGGGGTGCCGCCGCGCGTCGTGCGCAGGTAGCTGACACCCTCGCGGTCCGCGAGCGCGGCCACCAGCTTGGCGGTGCTGTTGGCGTCGGCCGGGTAGAGCACCGTCGATCCATGGATCACGCGGAAGGAGGCGATGTCCTCCAGGCCCATCTGGGATGGTCCGTCCTGGCCGATCTCGACGCCGGCGTGCGAGCCGGACACGCGGATGCTGGCCCGGCTGACGGCGGCCATCCGAACGAAGTCGTACGCGCGGCTCGTGAAGGCCGAGAACGTCGACGCGAAGGGGACCCACCCGCGGACGTCCATGCCGACGGCCGCGGCGATCATCTGCTGCTCGGCGATGTACATCTCGAAGAAACGCTCGGGGTGCGCCTCCTTGAAGTCCTCGGCGCGGGTGGAGTTGCTCACCTCACCGTCGAGCGCGACGACGTCACCGCGGATGTTGCCCAGCGCCGCGAGCGCGGCACCGTACGCGTCGCGGGTGGCGACGCTCTCCCCGAGATCCCACGTCGGCAGCTCCCCCCCGCCGGTGTCGAAGACGTGGGGCTTGGCGTCACCCGACGGCGTCCGTACCGCTACGCGCATGCCGGGGTCTCCGCCGAGCTCGGCGATGGCGGCCTCGACGTCGTCGATGGCCTTGCCATGCATGCCGTCGACGTTCTCGACCGCCTCGACGCCCTTGCCCTTCACCGTGCGGGCGATGATCACCGTGGGGCGACCGGTCGTGTCGATGGCCTCGGCGTACGCGCGATCGACCGCCTCGACGTCGTGTCCGTCGACCTCGATCGCGTTCCACCCGAACGCCTCGGCCCGGCGGCGGTACACGTCGGTGTCCCACCCGTACTGCGTCGGGCCTCGCTGACCCAACCGGTTCACATCGATGATGGCCGTCAGGTTGTCCAACTGCTCGAATGCCGCGCGTTCGAACGCCTCCCACATCGACCCCTCGGTCATCTCGCTGTCGCCGCACAGCACCCATACGCGGTAGGGCAGGCGGTCGAGCTTGGTGCCCGCCAGTGCGATGCCGACGCCGAAGGGCAGGCCCTGACCGAGGGAACCGGTGCCCACGTCGACCCATGGCAGCACCGGCGTAGGGTGTCCCTCCAGGCGGCTGCCGCGCAGTCGGTAGGTCATCAGCTCGTCGTCGTCGATGGCACCGGCCGCCTTGTACAGCGCGTAGAGCAGCGGCGTGGCGTGACCCTTCGAGAAGATGAGGTGATCGTTGCCGGGATTGTCCGCGTCGTCGAAGTCGTAGGTCAGGTAGCCGTCGAACAGGACGGCCATCAGCTCGGCGGCCGACATGCCTGACGTCGGATGCCCCGAGCCGGTGACGGAGGGGGCGCGGACCGTGTCGACGCGCAACTGCTGCGCGAGCTCGCGGCGGTCGTCGTGCTGCATGGCGGTGCTCCTGTCGAAGGTTCGTGGGGTGGCTGGGGGCGCGTGGCGGGGCCGAACGCGCCGATGGGATCACGTGTACCCGCCGCCACCGCCGACCGAACCGCGACCGGTTGGTGATCCAGGCCGCTCTCGGGTCCGAAAGTGGTCGCGGAGTGGTCGGCTGTGCTGAGGCGGACGACTAGACTGGCGCCGCCGTGATCGAACATACCGACGCCCCGTTGTGGGCCGCTCCTGACGACCGCGGGTCGACCGACACGCCTTCGGCCGGCCCGCCGGCCGGTCGTGCCATCCGCCGGAACACGATCGCGGCCTACGTCGCGCTGACCAAGCCGCGCATCATCGAACTGCTGCTCGTGACGACCGTCCCCGCCATGTTCGTCGCGCAGCGCGGCATCCCCCCGCTGTGGCTGATGATCGCGACGACGCTCGGCGGTGCGGCAGCGGCGGGCAGCGCGAACGCGATCAACTGCTGGGTCGATCGCGACATCGACGCGCTGATGGCGCGGACCGCGCATCGGCCGCTGGTGCGGTCGGAGGTGCCGCCTCGCAACGCCCTGGTGTTCGGAGTGGCACTCGGCGTCGTCGCGTTCGTGTGGCTCGCAATGACGGTGAACCTCATGGCCGCCTCGCTGGCGATCGCGGCCAACCTGTTCTACGTCCTCGTGTACACCATGGGCCTCAAGCGGCGGACGGCGCAGAACATCGTGATCGGTGGCGCCGCGGGCTGCGTTCCCGTGCTGGTCGGCTGGTCGGCGGTGACTGGCACGATCGAGCTTCCCGCCCTGCTGCTGTTCGCAATCGTGTTCGCATGGACGCCTCCGCACTTCTGGGCCCTGGCGGTTCGCTACCGCCGCGACTACGCGCGTGCCGGCGTGCCGATGATGCCGGTGGTCATGGGCGTGACCGAGACCACGCGGCACATATTGCTGTACACGATCCTGCTGGTCACGCTCACGCTGATGTTCGGCGCCGTCGCCGACCTCGGTCTGCTGTACCTCATCAGTGCCATCGTGCTCGGCGGCGTCTACGTCCTGTCGTCGGTGCGGCTGTGGCGGACGCCCGACGCGGTCACCGCGCACGCGTCGTTCCGCTGGTCGATCACGTACATCACGCTGCTGTTCGCTGCGATGGCGGTCGATGTGACGCTGGCGGGCGGTACGCCGACGTTGTGACCGCCCGTGCGGACGCCGTCGCCGTGCGTCGGCGTCCAGCGCTGGGCGCCGACGCGCGGTCACGCTCCGCACGGCAACGGTGACGTGTCTGCGAATTTCGCAGCGCACGTTTGACAAGGCCATGTGACGACGTCTACAACCGGGCCACGGGGATTCGGTGGACGACGGATGAGGGGGGTCCACCGGCTCCTCCTGCCCGCACGCCCCGTCCGGGCGCTGCCGGGTGGCTCGACGACCCGGTGTGCGTCGGCACTGCGGCCCGCGTCGACAACGTGACCGCCCTGTCATGCCTCCGGCTTGCGAATCGCGTGGGTTGCGTCTGGACCATGCCGCGTGCGAGGTCGCGCCGACGTACTACGCTCCCGGCGGTCCCGGACGAAAGGTGAGCACGTGCCCCCTGCTGAGGAACGCGTCGCGGTCGTCTTCCCCGGACAGGGTAGTCAGCGCGCCGGCATGGCCGGGCCATGGCGTGATCAGCCGGCGTTCGCCCGCTGGGCCGAGGCCGACGACCTGCTCCGCAGGGACGTGTCCCGTCTCGGCCTCGACGCCGACGACGACGAGCTGCGCATCCCTGTCAACTGCCAGGTGGCGCTGTTCGTGCACTTCGTCGTGGAGCTCGAGAGCTGGCGTGCGGCCGGGGCAGAGGCGGACGTGACCGCCGGCCACTCGCTGGGGGAGTACGCTGCACTCGTCGCCGCCGGCGTCCTCGACTTCGCGGACGGGCTCCGACTGGTCGACGCCCGCGCACGTGCCACGCAGGATGCCGCCGACGAACGGCCGGGAACGATGGTCGCGTGCCTGGGTTACCCGGTCGACGCCGTGACGGAGGCGTGCGCACAGGTCGGCGCCCACGTCGCGAACGACAACGCGCCGGGCCAGCTGGTCGCTGCCGGAACCGCCGAGGACCTGGACCGGTTGCGTGACGTGCTGGCTGCATCCGGTGCGCGGGGCAAGGTCGTCGCGCTGCAGGTGGGCGCCGCCTACCACAGCCCGCACATGGCCCCGGCGGTCGAAGCGTTCGGCCCGGCACTCGACGCGGTCGAGTTCGCGGCCGCGAAGCTGCCGGTGGTCGCCAACGTCGACGCGACGGCGCACGCCGACGCCGACGACTGGCCGTCGCTGCTGCGCACGCAGCTGACGTCACCAGTCCGCTGGCGCGAGACGGTCGCCGCGTTCGCCGAGCTCGGCGTGGGTGAGGTGGTCGAGCTGGGCCCGTCCGCCGTGTTGACGGGCCTGGTCAAGCGCACCGACCGTTCGCTGGGGCGCCGCACCGTCATCACGCCGGACGACCTGACGGGAGGTGGACGGTGAGCGGATGGGCGCTGGTCACCGGCTCGTCGAAGGGCATCGGCGCAGCGGTCGCGACGGGACTGGCCGCTGACGGCTTCGACGTCGTCGTGCACTACGGCGGTGACCGCGCCGGTGCCGAGCACGTCGCCGAGCGGTGCGCCGGCCATGGCGTCCAGACCCGTGTGGTCGGGGCGGACCTGCGCTGGGATCCCGCTCCGCTGGTCGAGGCTGCCGAGGACGTGGGCGGGCTTGCAGCCCTCGTCAACAACGCCGGTGTCACCGCGGACGGCCTCGCGATGACGATGTCCGACGAGGACTTCGCGCTCACCTGGCAGGTCAACGTCGCCGCCGCGTTCGCCCTGACCCGGGCCGTGCTGCGGCGCATGCTGCGGGCGCGCGCGGGGCGCATCGTCACGATGTCGAGCGTGGTCGGGCTGCACGGCAACGCCGGCCAGGCGAACTACGCGGCCAGCAAGGCGGCGCTCGTCGGATTGACGAAGACACTGGCGCGTGAGGTCGGCAGGCGTGGGATCACCGCGAACGTCGTGGCACCCGGATTCATCGAGACCGGCATGACCGCGGCGGTCGACACGACCGGGTACGTCGACCGCGTGCCCGCCGGTCGCCTCGGCACCCCCGACGAGGTCGCGGCCGCGGTCCGCTTCCTGTGCTCGCCGGCTGCGTCGTACGTCAATGGCGCGGTGCTCCAGGTCGACGGCGGCCTGTTCGCCTAGCGCATCGCCGACGGATGCCGACCACCGCTCTGCACCTCGTCCACCGCGTCGCGGCGCCCCCCGTCGCCTGGCTGCTGCGACCGACCGTCACGGGCACCGTGAACGTGCCGGCACACGGCGGCGTGCTGCTCGCTGTCAACCACGTTTCCAACCTGGACAACTACCTCGTGTCCGCGGTGTGCCCCCGGCCCGTCGCCTACGTGGGCAAGCAGGAGCTCGCCCGAGGGCTGTTCGGGGCGTTCAACGTCGCGATGGGCATGGTGCCCATCGAGCGCGGACGCGCGGACGCCTCGGTGATCGAGCAGGTCGCCGATGTCGTCAGGCGGGGTGAGGTGGTGGCGCTGTTCCCGGAGGGAAGCCGTAGCCCGACCGGGCAGCTGTTCCGGTTCCGCAGCGGTCTGGCACGCATCGCACATGCGGCCCGCGCCGACGTCGTCCCCGTCGGCATCCGTGGTGCCGCCGACGTGTGGCCCCGCGGTCGATGGCCGAAGCCGCGGCGCCCCGCGCCCGGCCTGCTTGAGGTTCACTTCGGCGCACCGGTCGCGCCGCCGGAGGTGCCGCAGGGCAGGGCCCGCCGTGTCTGGACCGAGCAGATCCGTGCGCAGGTCGCCCGCCTGAGCGGCCAGACGATGGCCGACAGCTTCGCCCCGGTCGCCGACGACGGCGAGCGCTGACCCGATCTCGGTGCGACCGCTCCGCGCGCGGAGCGGGCGGCTCGCTGACCGCGTCGCGCTCGTCGGATCGTGTCGCGGCGCGAATGGATGATTGGCGGCCTGCCGGGTATCAACAGCGTGACGCGTTGCGATCGAAGGAGCCTGCGATGCCATTGTCGTCCGTGCCGCTGTCAGCCGAGCACCGTCAGCAGAGCGTGGACCGGATGCGCGACGAGGTCTTCGACGTCATGGTGATCGGCGGTGGTGTCGTCGGGGCGGGGGTGGCGTTGGACGCGGCGACACGTGGGCTGACCGTCGCGCTCGTCGAGCAGCGTGACTTCGCATCCGGAACGTCGAGCAAGTCGAGCAAGCTCATCCACGGCGGCCTGCGCTACCTCGAGCAGTTCAACTTCGGGCTGGTGCGCGAGGCACTGCGTGAGCGGTCGCTGCTGCTCAACACGCTGTGCCCCCACCTCGTCCACCCCGTGCAGTTCCTGTTCCCGCTGCGCAACCGCATCTGGGAGCGCGGGTACGTCGGCTCCGGCGTGATGCTGTACGACCTGCTGGGCGGCGCGCGGGCCGTGCCGGCGCACCGGCACCTGTCCAAGCGCCGGGCGCTGCAGATCGCGCCGGCGCTGAAGGAGGACTCGCTCGTCGGCGCCATCCAGTACTACGACGCGCAGGTCGACGACGCGCGCCACACGATGATGATCGCGCGCACGGCCGCGACGTACGGGGCGGCGGTCGCGACGAGTGTGCGGGTGAGCGACCTGATCCGTGACGGTCAGCGCGTGACGGGCGCCAACGCCCGCGACCTCGAGGCCGGTGAGGACCTCGCGGTACGGGCGACGCACGTCATCAACGCGACCGGCGTGTGGACCGACGACATCAACGACATGCTCGGCGGCAGCACCAAGTTCGAGGTCCGGCCATCCAAGGGCATCCACATCGTGGTCCCGCGCGAGCGCATCCGGATGGACACCGGACTGATCACGAAGACCGAGAAGAGCGTGCTGTTCGTCATCCCGTGGGGTGCCCACTGGGTGATCGGCACCACCGACACCGACTGGCAGCTCGACGTGGCGCATCCCACGGCCACGCGCAGCGACATCGAGTACGTCCTCGACCACGTCAACGAGTGGGTCGACGACGCGATCACCGTCGACGACATCGTCGGCGTCTTCGCGGGGCTGCGTCCGCTGCTGGCCGAGGATCCGTCGATGGGCACCGCCGAGCTCAGTCGTGAGCACTCCGTGCTCCAACCGACCGACGGCCTCACGATCGTCGCGGGCGGCAAGTACACGACGTACCGTGTGATGGCCGAGGACGCCGTCGACGCCGCCGCGAAGAAGATGCCGAAGGCCGTCCCGGACTCCGTGACGAATCAGGTGCGCATCGTGGGCGCCGAGGGGTACCACGCGCTCCGGAACGGGCGCCAGCAGCTTGCGTCGCGGAGTGGCCTGCACGTCGCGGTGATCGACCACCTGCTGGGCCGCTACGGCTCGCTGGTGGCCGACATCCTCGCGTTGGTCGATGAGCGCCCGGAGCTCGGCGAGTCGCTCCCGGGTGCGGAGGGCTACCTGGCCGCCGAGGTCGTCTACGCGGCGCGCGCCGAGGCCGCGCTGCACGTGGACGACGTACTCGAGCGGCGCACGCGCATCTCGTTCGAGGTCGCAGACAGCGGTCTGGAGGCTGCCGAAACCGTCGCCCACCTGATGGGTGACGAGCTCGGCTGGGACGACGAGACCCGTCGCCGCGAGCTCGAGCTGTACCGCACCCGCGTCGAGGCCGAGCACGCCGCGCACCGGGAGATGACCGACCAGGCGGCCGAGGCGATCACCAGCGAGGCACCCGAGGCACGTGTCGGTGCAAGCTGATCGGCGGACGCCGCCTCCCGCACGCACGACCTCCGTGAAGACGACGGCGAACGTCGCCGTCGTCTTCGACCTCGGCGGGGTGCTGCTCGACTGGGACCCGACCTACGTGCTCGAACGGTCGCAGATCGAGGCGCTGGACATCGCGGGCGTGCAGCGGGAGCTCGATCTCGGCATTCCGCTCGAACAGGTGCGCACACAGTGGCACGCGACGTTCCCCGGCGATGTGGCGACCATCGACCACTACCTCGACAACTGGCATCACACCCTGCCCGGAGCGTTGGATGCGACGGTGGCCGTCCTGGACGAGCTGCACCGGTTGGACGTTCGGCTGTACGCGCTGTCGAACTTCTCCGGCGACCTGTTCCGTCAGCAACGGTCGAGGTTCGACTTCCTCGACAGGTTCGACGGCCTGCTCATCTCCGGCGACGAGGGGCTGGTGAAACCGGACCCCGCCATCTTCGGCCTGCTGATCGAGCGCTTCGACCTGGATCCCCTGGCCACCGTCTTCGTCGACGATCGCGACGACAACGTCGCCGGCGCGCGAGACGCCGGACTCCACGCGATCCGGTTCGAGTCCGCGGCGCAGCTGCGACGCGATCTGGCGCACCTGGGCGTGCTGCCCGGTCACGGCCGCAGCTGACGCCTTCGGCGACCGTGACGTGTGGCGGGGTGGTCGTCGGGGACGATGGCAGACGTCGAAGCTCGAAGGGTTGACACCATGCGCTTGAGTCATCTCGCGTCGGCCGCGGCCGGCGCTGCCATCGCCCTGGGTGGACAGCGTGCGCTGCGTTCCGCACCGGGCCGCTTCGCCCGGATGGGGGGATCGACCCTGGCATCGGTGGGCGCGGCCGCATGGATCACCGACTTCCTCAACGCCGCGTACTACGCCAAGCCACGAGACCGCCGCGACCTGGATGACCTGCGCATGGCGTTCCTGGTGCTGACGACCTACTGGCACCAGGCCGGGGCCAGGCAGCTCGGCGCCGCCGATGTGGTGCGGTTCCACCGTGCGCTGGGCACGTCACGGTTCCGCGGCACCGGAGGCCGGACGGGCACGCTCGACACCGCGTCGCTGCTCGAGGGCGGGGCGCGGCTGCTCGGCGACTGGTTCCCCGACGCCGCCGGCGACGACGACCGGCGGGGCTGGGGCATCGCGTTCCCGACGCGCGCCGATAAGGACACCCACGATCCCGAGGTCCGTCTCGGGCAGGCACGGGTGGGTGCGCTCACCCCGCCCCAGGCGCCCGAGGACCAGCAGATCTGGCACACGTACCCGCCGGTCGAGGTTCCGGACGCCGGTGCGACGGCCGCCGCCGTGCTCGCCGTCGAGCACTGGCCCGACTATGCCAGCGAGCTCGGGCGCTTCACGCCGCTGCGCCGCCGCGGGCTCGCCGGTCAGACGTTCGAGATCGAGGTCGTCGCCTTCCCCAGCCCTCGCACACCGGTGTTCACCCGTGGCTACGTCACCATCACCGCCCTGGTGACGGCCGACGACCCGGCGGCACTGGACGCATGGGTCGACGACGTCCGCCACGGGTTCGTCGCGCGCCCCGACGAGCAGGCGCCGATCCCCGACGGCGCGGACGTCCACGCCGGGTTCGACCTGACGTGCCACGAGCACCACTTCATGGGCAACGCCAAGAACCGCCTGGTGCTGTACTCGTTCGACGGGCGCAGCTACCTGCGGGCCGCGGGCACGTGGGATCCGATGCAGCCACACCTCGCGCAACTGTACGACCGCGTCGGTCGCTACTCGCAGCACGCGTTCTGGGGCATGGAGAGCCCGCGCGAATCGATGTTGCACCAGATCGCCGCCTACGTCGCGGCGCGACATGATCGGGTGGCGCCATGACCGATCACGCCGACGCCGTCGTGATCGGGTCGGGGCCCAACGGCCTGGCCGCCGCCATCCGCCTCGCGCGTGCCGGTCGTGCAGTGGCGGTGTGCGAGGCGGCGGCGATGCCCGGCGGCGCGGTCAAGAGCGAACCGCTGACCCTGGACGGCTTCGTACACGACACCTACAGCGCCGTGCACCCGGCCGGTGCCGCCTCGCCGGTGTTCAACCGTCTGCCGCTGGAGGTGCACGGGCTGCGATGGATCAACCCCCCCGTCGCGATGGCCCATCCCATGCCGGACGGCCGCGCGGGCGCGCTGTACCGGAAGCTGGAGCGCACGGTCGACAGCCTGAACGACCTGCACCCTGGTGACGGTGACGCATGGCGCCGGTTCGCGACGCCGTACCTCGACAACCTGCCATCACTCAAGCGGACGTTGCTCGGCGGGTTCCCTCCGCTGCGGGGTGCCGTGCCGCTGGCGTTCGGGCTTGGCCTGACCGGCGTGCTGGAGTTCGCCCGGCTGCTGCTGATGCCCGCTGCGCGCCTGGCCGCGGAGCTGTTCGAGGGGCCACACGCCCGCGCCTGGCTGTACGGGTCGGTGCTCCACGGCGACGTGCCCGCCGAGGAGGCCGGCTCGGCGATCGCGGGCGGATATCTGCAACTGCTCGGCCATGCGGTCGGTTGGCCCAGTCCGCACGGCGGTGCCGGCCGGCTGACGGACGCTCTGGTGTCGTATCTCGAGTCGCTGGGCGGTGAGGTGCGGTTGTCGACACCGGTGGAGCGGATCGTCGCCGACGACCGCCGCGTTGCAGGTGTCATCACCGGCGGCGGTGATCGCCTGCGCGCCCCGATCGTCATCGCGTCCACCACGCCGCACGCATTGCTGCGGCTCACGGGCAGGGCGATGCCGGACCGCTACGCGGCGCGCCTGGCGCGGTACCGCTATGGCCCCCGGACGGTGAAGATCGACTGGGCGTTGTCCGAGCCGGTGCCGTGGACCGCGCCCGAGGCACGGGTGGCCGGCACCGTGCACGTCGGGGGACCCGCCGAGGCGGTGACCAGACAGACGACGGACGTCCGCGCCGGGCGGATCCCCGAGCGTCCCTTCATGCTGTTCGGGCAGCAGAGCCTGGCCGACCCGACGCGCGCACCAGCCGGGCATCACACCGCCTGGGCCTACACGAGGGTGCCAGCGCAGGTCGTCGGAGCCGAGGCGGTCACGGCCCACGCCGAGCGCATGACCGACCAGATGGAACGGTTCGCTCCCGGGTTCCGCGACACCGTGCTGGCACGCCACGTCCAGGGGCCCGCCGATCTCGAGGACGGTGATCCCAACCTGGTCGGGGGTGACGTCGGCGGCGGCACCTACACGCTCGATCAGACGATCTTCCGGCCGCTGCCCGCGCTGGTGCCCTACGCAACTCCGATCCGGGGCCTCTGGCTGGGCAGCGCCTCGGCGTTTCCCGGGGGTGCCGTCCACGGCGTGCCCGGCTGGGCCGCCGCGAGCTACGCCCTGGCCGCCGACCGCCTCGGGCGCTGAGATCCGTGGACGACGTCCGTTAGGATTGACCGAACGGTCGGTAGAGGATGGCGGTGCCGTCCCGGGAGGAGACGACGTTCCATTGGATGCCGCGGCACCCCGCGCCGCCCCCACGGTCGGGGACGACGCTCCCGCCGAGCAGGATGTCGCCGAACGCTGCGCGCAACGGATGTACGCGGCGGACCGGGCGTCCCAGCACCTGGGCATCGACATCACCGACGTCGCCCCGGGGCGGGCGCAGGCCGCGATGGCGGTCACCGACACCATGGTCAACGGTCACGACATCTGCCACGGGGGGTACGTGTTCCTGCTGGCCGACACCGCCTTCGCGTTCGCGTGCAACACCTACGACGACGTGACCGTCGCGGCCTCGTGCGACGTGGTGTTCGTCCGGCCGGCGCGCGCCGGACAGCGGCTGGTGGCCGACGCCGTCGAACGGATCCGTCACGGGCGGTCGGGCATCTACGACGTCACCGTCACCGCCGGCGGCGGCGAGGTCGTCGCCGAGTTCCGCGGACGCAGCCGCACCCTGGGCCGCACGATCCTCGACGACAACGACCACCCGGGCATGCCGGGCGCCTGACCCTGCCGACCAAGGAGACCGCCACGGCCCGCGAACGCTCGACGGACTACGACGACAAGCGTCGTCGCATTCTCGAGGCTGCGGCCGATCTGTTCGCCGCGCACGGCTTCGGCAGCACGTCGGTGGCGATGCTCGCCGAGGCATCCGGTGGGTCCAAGGCGTGGATCTACCACTACTACCCGTCGAAGGAAGCGGTGCTCTACGACCTGTTGCGCAGCTACACCGACGACCTGCTGGCTGTCGTCACGGCCGCCGACGACGACGCACTCGCGCCCCGCGACCGGTTGCGCGCACTGATCGCGGCGATCCTGCATTCCTACGACCACGCGCAGAGCCGCCACGCGGCGATCCTCAACGACCTCGCGCGGCTGTCCGCCGAACAGCAGCACGAGATCCGGGCCGCGCAGCGGCAGGTGGTCGACGTCGTCGCCCGCGTGCTGGCGCTGGTCGATCCGCGGCTCGCCGATCGACCGGAGGTGCTCACACCGCTGACCATGTCGCTGTTCGGCATGCTCAACTGGCACTACCGGTGGTTCCGGTCCGACGGGCCGCTGTCGCGTGACGACTACGTCGACATGGTCACGGGGCTGATGCTGGATGGGCTCGACGGGGTGCCGGGGCTCGACGGCTGGATCCGCGAACGCGCCACGACCTCCAACTGAGCCGATCCACGACAGGAGCAGAGGTGTCACTGGTCACGTTGGAACACGCTGACGGCCTGGCGACGGTGACCCTGCGCCGCCCGGAGGCGCGCAACGCGGTGAACCTGGAGATGAAGATCGCCTTCATCGACGCCCTTCACCGTGCCGCGCACGACGACGACGTCCGCGCGCTCCTGCTGCGCGCCGAAGGCCCGGCGTTCTGCGTCGGCCAGGATCTGCGGGAGCACGCCGACGCACTCGAGCGCGGGCCGCAGACGGCGCTGACGACGGTGCGCGCGCACTACAACCGCATCGTGACCGGCATCGACGCGCTCGACGTTCCCGTCGTCGTGGCGATCTCGGGCGCATGCGTCGGTGCCGGTCTCGGATTCGCCCTGGCCGGCGACATCCGGGTCGCGGCTGACGACGCCCGGTTCGCGACCGCGTTCACAGGCATCGGCCTGGCCAGCGACTCGGGGCTCGCACGGGCACTCGTTCGCACCGCCGGTGCCGGCGTGGCTGCCGAGTTGCTGCTGTTGGGCGAGCCGTTCAGTGCCGAGCAGGCGAGGGCGTGGGGCCTGGTGACCCGCGTCGTGGCCGCGGACGACGTGGACGAGACCGCCGCCACCCTGGCGCGCCGTCTGGCCGAGGGGCCGACGCGGGCGTTCGCGCGGGTCAAGGCGCTGCTGCGCCGCGCCGACACGACCGAACTGGCGACGATGCTCTCGTGGGAGGCCGACGCGCAGGAGGCGCTGGCGCTCACGGCCGACCACCGCACCGCGGTCTCGGCCTTCCTCGACAAGCAGCGGCCGCAGTTCACGGGGCGGTGAGCGTTGTCGATCAAGGGTCGCGCATAGTACATTGACCGAACGGTCGGTCGAACATTTGAGAGGGCTGTCCACGAGCTGCATGGTGGGCCCGCGGCCGCCGGGAAGACGCGAGGGGAGCGAGATGACGACTGTCGACCCGCACACCGAGGACAGTGCGCTCGAGGCGGTCTTCGAGGACCACATCGCCCACGAGCGGCGCATCGAGCCGCGCGACTGGATGCCCGAGGGGTACCGTCGGACGCTGATCCGTCAGATCGCGCAGCACGCCCACTCCGAGATCATCGGCATGCAGCCGGAGGGCAACTGGCTGACCCGCGCGCCCAGCCTGCGACGCAAGGCCATCCTGCTCGCCAAGGTCCAGGACGAGGCGGGTCACGGGATGTACCTCTACTCGGCGGCCGAGACCCTCGGCGTCGACCGGGGCACTTTGACGCAACGGCTGATCGACGCCCAGCAGAAGTACTCGTCGATCTTCAACTACCCGACGCTGACCTTCGCCGACGTCGGAACGATCGGCTGGCTGGTCGACGGTGCGGCGATCTGCAACCAGGTGCCGCTGTGTCGCAGTTCGTACGGCCCGTACGGGCGCGGCATGGTCCGCATCTGCAAGGAGGAGTCGTTCCACCAGCGGCAGGGCTACGAACTGCTGCTCGCGATGATGTCCGGCACCGACGAGCAGCGCGCGATGGTGCGGGAGTCGGTCGACCGCTTCTGGTGGCCCTCGCTCATGATGTTCGGCCCACCCGACGACAAGTCGCCGAACACGGCGCAGTCGCTGGCGTGGGGGATCAAGCGCGACACCAACGACGAGGTGCGCCAGCGGTTCATCGACATGACGGTGCCCCAGGCGGAGATCCTGGGCGTCACGCTTCCCGACCCGGAGCTGCGCTGGAACGCTGACCGCGGGCACTACGACTTCGGTGAGATCGACTGGGACGAGTTCAAGCGCGTGGTCAGCGGAAACGGCCCGTGCAACGCGGAGCGCCTGGGCACCCGCCGGCGGGCGCACGAGGACGGCCGGTGGGTGCGTGAGGCGGCGATTGCGTGGGCCGCCAAGCACGCCGAGCGGACCGCGGAGGCGCCGGCATGACCGATGGCGAGCGCGACGCGTCCGAGCCGGGCGGCTTCATCGCCGAGGGCGGGCACGGCGCCGTCCCGACGACCGGCGTTCCCACCGGCGACCTCGACCACGCGCCCGACTCGTCGTGGCCGTTGTACGAGGTGTTCGTGCGCGGCAAGCGGGGCCTGAACCACGTGCACGTCGGTTCGCTGCACGCGGCCGACGCGCAGATGGCGATCCTCAACGCGCGTGACGTGTACACCCGGCGCAACGAGGGCGTGAGCATCTGGGTCGTGCGGGCCGCCGACATCACGGCGTCCGATCCGGACCGCAAGGGGCCGCTGTTCGACCCGGCCGGGGACAAGGTCTATCGCCACCCGACGTTCTACGAGCTGCCCGACGACGTCCCGCACATGTGATGCGTGCCTCATGGAGCGGAGCGGTGGGCACACGTGCTCGTGCCTCAAGGAGCGGAGCGGTAGGCACACATGCTCGTGCCTCAAGGAGCGGAGCGGTAGGCACACATGCCTGACGAGAGCGCCTACCAGGCACTGATCTCGACCGACAGCGACGGAGACGCGCGCTGGGCGTTCGGGACCGGCTTCCACGACCCGCTCGCGGGGATCGACACGTCCGTCCCGGATGGCGTCGACGGCGACGATCTCGCCGCCTATTGCCTCATGCTCGGTGACGACGCGCTGATCATGTCCCACCGGTTGACGCAGTGGGTCACGCACGCGCCGGAGCTCGAGGCGGAGCTGGCGCTAGCCAACATCGCGCTCGATCTGCTCGGCCAGGCGCGGATGCTGCTGGCCCGCGCCGGCCACGCGGACGGCAGCGGGCGCGACGAGGACGCGCTCGCGTTCTTCCGCGCCGAGCACGAGTTCCGAAACGTGCAGCTGACCGAGGTCGTCAACGGCGACTTCGCCCACACGATGGCGCGGCTGCTGATCTTCTCGACGTGGCGGCTCTCGCAGTGCCAGCGCCTCACCGACTCCGCAGACCACGTGCTCGCCGCCATCGCCGCCAAGGCCGTCAACGAGCTCCGCTACCACCGCGACTACGCGGCCGGATGGGTCGTGCGACTCGGGGACGGCACCGGCCTGTCGCACGACCGTGCCCGCGACGGGCTCGAGGCGGTGTGGCCGCTGGTCGCTGAGCTGTTCGAGACCCACGACGTGGAGCGCCGGCTCGCCGACTCGGGAGTGGCAGTCGATCCCGCCGAGCTCCGCGACGCCTTCGACGGCGTGATCGCCACCGTCCTGGACGCGGCGCGCCTGGAGGTTCCCGATGTCGCGCCGCTGGCACGGGTGTCCGGACGGGCCGGCCGCGACGGCACGCACACCGAGGCCATGGGCTACCTGCTCGCCGAACTGCAGAGCGTCGCCCGCCAGCACCCGGACGCCACCTGGTGATGGCTGCGGACCCGGGCGAGGGCGAGCGTCAGCGAGCGGTGGGTGGGGATCTGCCGGGCGAGGGCGAGCGTCAGCGAGCGGTGGGTGGGGATGTGCGCCCCACCCCGCGGGCGGTGGCCAAGACCGTCACCGACCCCGAGCTGCCGATGCTCACGCTCGCCGACCTCGGGGTGCTGCGCGACGTGGACACCGCAGCCGACGGCACGGTGATCGTGTCGATCACACCGACCTACTCGGGCTGCCCGGCGATGGATGCGATGAAGGCCGACCTGACCCGCCGCCTGCATGCCGCTGGCTACCCGGACGTCGAGGTGCGGACCGTGCTGTCGCCGCCATGGTCGACCGATGACATCACGCCGGCGGGCCGGCGCGCGCTCGCGGAGCACGGCATCGCTCCGCCGGGGCCGGCGCCGCGTGCCGCGGGCCCGGTGCTGGTCGCGCTGACCTCCCGACCCAGGACCGTCGCCTGCCCGCAGTGCGGATCGCCTGACACCGTGCTGGTGTCCCAGTTCAGCTCGACGGCGTGCAAGGCCCTGCGGCGTTGCACCGCATGCGCCGAGCCCTTCGAGCACATCAAGGAGATCTAGATGTCGGTGACGGCGCAGACCGATAGCCGTCCGCGGTTCCATCCGCTGCGCGTGGCGAAGGTCGAGCCTCTCTGCGATGACGCGGTGGCGGTCACGTTCGACGTGCCGGACGATCTGGCGGCGACGTTTGCGTTCAGGCCGGGGCAGTCGCTGACCGTGCGTCGGGAGGTTGACGGCGCCGATGAGCGTCGGTCGTACTCGATCTGTGCGCCGGCCGGCGCCGCGCCGCGCATCGGTGTCCGCGAGGTGCCCGACGGTGCGGTGTCTCCGTGGCTGGTCCACGAGGTGCGGGCGGGCGACGAGGTCGACGTGCTGCCACCGCAGGGCCGGTTCGTGCCGGACCTCGACGGGCCCGCCGGTCGCCACGTGCTCATCGCCGCCGGGTCGGGCATCACGCCGATCCTGTCGATCGCCGCTTCGCTGCTCGACGCTGGTCCCAGCAACCACGTGACGGTGCTGTACGGCAACCGACGGACCGACACGGTGATGTTCATCGACGAGCTGTCGGACCTGAAGGACCGGCACCCGGCGCGGTTCCAGCTGATCCACGTGCTATCACGCGAACCGCGGGACGCGGAGCTGTTCAGTGGCCGCATGGACGCCGATCGGCTGGCGGAGCTGCTCGGCACGTTCGTCCCTGTCGGGGATGTCGACCACTGGTGGCTGTGCGGCCCCCACGGCATGGTCGACGACGCCCGCGCCCTGCTGAAGGCGCACGGGATCCCGATCGAGCGGATCCACCGTGAGCTGTTCTACGTCGAGGACGAGCCGCCCCCCGAGGTCGAGCACGTCGAGGCGGAGATCACCGGCGATGTCGCGGAGGCCACGGTCATCCTGGACGGCCGAGCAACCACGGTGCCGCTTCCGGTCGATCAGCCGATCCTGGACGCGGCCCAGCGGGTGCGTTCCGATCTGCCGTTCGCGTGCAAGGGGGGCGTTTGCGGCACGTGCCGGGCGATGCTGCGGGACGGCGTGGTGCGCATGCGGCGCAACTTCGCGTTGGACGAGGACGAGCTGGCGCAGGGGTTCGTGCTCACGTGTCAGTCGCTCCCCGTTTCCGAGCACCTGACGGTCGACTACGACGCATGAGCGCCTCGAGTCGCGGCAGCGGTAGGCACACGTCATGAGGCAGGAGGGGCACATGTTGCTCGGCAGCTACGCACAGGGGCGGTGGCACACGGCGCCCGACGACGGCAAGGAGCTGCGCAACGCCGTCACCGGGGAACCGGTCGCGCGCATCTCGAGCACCGGCCTGGACTTCGCGGGGATGCTCGACCACGGCCGCCAGGTCGGCGGGCCGGCGCTGCGGGCCATGAGGTTCCACCAGCGGGCGATGCTGGTCAAGCAGCTGGCCGCGCACCTGAACGACCACCGCGAGGAGTTCCACGCCCTGTCGCTGGCGACCGGCGCGACACGTCGCGACGCTGGCTTCGACGTCGACGGCGGCATCATCACGATGCGCGTGATCTCCAGCAAGGCGCGTCAGGAGCTGCCGAACGCGCACGTCCACCTCGACGGTCCGCCGGAACGGCTGTCGCGACACGGCACGTTCGTCGGGCAGCACGTCTACACCCCGTTGCATGGCGTCGCTGTGCAGATCAACGCCTTCAACTTCCCGGTGTGGGGGATGCTCGAGAAGCTCGCCCCGGCCCTGGTCGCCGGCGTTCCGACGATCGTCAAGCCCGCCAGCCAGACCGCGTACCTGACCGAGCTCGTCGTCCGCCGGATCATCGAGTCGCAGATCCTGCCCGAGGGCGCGCTGCAGTTGATCTGCGGATCGACCGGCGACCTGTTCGCTCACCTCACCGGCCGCGACATGGTCGCGTTCACGGGGTCGGCGGCGACCGCGACGAAGCTCGCGGCCCATCCGACGGTGCTCGCCAAGGCGGTGCGCTTCAACGCCGAGCGCGACTCATTGAACTGTGCGGTCCTCGGCGCCGACGCCAAGCCGGGCACACCCGAGTTCGACCTGTACATCGACGAGGTGGTCAGCGAGATCACCGCGAAGGCGGGTCAGCGCTGCACGGCCATCCGCCGGGTCATCGTCCCGCGGGAGCACGCCGACGCCGTCGCCGAGGCGCTGCGCGATCGCCTGGGCGCCGTGCGGATCGGTGATCCGGCCGACCGCGCGACCGAGATGGGTGCGCTGGCGAGCCAGGCACAACGTGACGAGGTCCGCGGCGCGGTCGGCAGGCTGCGCGAGGTCGGCGACCTCGTTGTCGGGGACGGCGAGCTGACCGTCCACGGCGTCGACGCCGAGGTCGGCGCGTTCCTGGCACCGCAGGTGCTGTACGCGGACGACCCGACCGCTGCCCCGTTGCACACCATCGAGGCGTTCGGTCCGGTGTGTGCCGTGCTGCCCTATGACGGCACCGACGAGGCCATCGAACTGGCGCGCATGGGCGACGGCAGCCTGGTCGGGTCGCTGTTCACGCATGACCCGGCCATCGCGCGGGACATCGTGATCGGCGTGGCCGCCGATCACGGACGGCTGCACCTGGTCGACCGTGACTGTGCCGCCGAGCAGACGGGCCACGGGTCGCCGTTACCGCACATGGTGCACGGTGGTCCCGGACGCGCCGGCGGGGGAGAGGAGCTCGGCGGCGTCCGCAGCGTGCTGCACTTCATGCAGCGCACGGCGGTGCAGGGTTCACCGGATCTGGTGACCGCAGCCACCGGCACGTGGATGCCGGGCGCGTCCCGCAACGTGACGGACGACCATCCGATGAGCCGGTGTCTGGAGGACCTGCGCGTCGGCGACACCTTCGTCAGCGATCCGCGTGTGATCACCACCGAGGACGTGGAGCACTTCGCCGAGTTCACTGGCGACGAGTTCTACGCGCATCTCGACGACAAGGCGTTGGCCGACCATCCGTTCTTCGAACGCCGTGTGGCGCACGGATACCTGGTGCTGTCGTTCGCGGCCGGGCTGTTCGTCCACACCGACCCGGGACCGCTGCTGGCCAACCAGGGCCTGACCCTGCTGCGCTTCGGGGCGCCCGTGTATCTGGACGACGAGATCGCGGTGGCGCTGACGTGCAAACGCATCAGTCCACGTGAGGACCAGCCGTACGGCGAGGTCCGCTGGGACGCGCAGGTCACGAACGGCGACGGCGTCGAGGTCGCCGCGTATGAGCTGATCACCGCGGTCGCGACCCGTGCGGGCGTCGCCACCGATCTGGGGAGTTCGTCGGGCGCATCTGTTGACAGGTCTCCCCGCAGTGGCGGGGCTGTGGGGAAGGGCGCCGATCTGGGGAGTTCGTCGGGCGCATCTATTGACAGGTCTCCCCGCAGTGGCGGGGGTGCTGCGCGATGACCGATCTGTCGGACTACCGGCTCGAGGATCGTTATGTTCGCGCCGAGGGGCGCGTGTTCCTGACGGGCATCCAGGCGCTCGCACGGATCCCGTTCGAACAGCTGCGCCGCGACCGTGCCGTCGGGCGCAACACCGCGGCACTGGCGTCGGGGTACCCGGGCTCGCCGCTGGGTGGGTTCGACCAGGAGCTCGCGCGGGCCATCCGTCAGGTGCCCGACCTACCTGTCGTGCACCGGCCCGCGGTCAACGAGGAGCTGGGCGCCACGGCGGTCATGGGTTCCCAGCTGGTCGCCACACGACCCGACGCCACCTACGACGGCGTGGTCGGCATCTGGTACGGCAAGGCGCCGGGACTGGACCGGGCGACCGATGCGTTGCGCCACGGCGGGTTCGCCGGCTCGAGCGCCGGTGGTGGGGCCCTCGCGCTGGTCGGCGACGATCCGTCGGCAAAGTCGTCGACCATGCCGTCATCGTCGGATGCCGCGCTGATCGACCTGCACATGCCGATCCTCTATCCCGGCACGATCGCTGAATGCCTCGAGCTCGGCCTGCACGGCATCGCGATGTCGCGGGCGACGGGGCTGTGGTCGGCGCTGAAGATCGTCACGCCCATCGCTGACGGCACCGGCAGCGTGGACCTGCCCGTGCTCGACCAGGAGCTGTCGATCCCCACGACCGAGATCGACGGCGAGCGATGGTCGCCGATGCCGTCCGCGCAGTTCCTCGGGCCCCGCATGGTCGCCGTCGAGCAGGAGTTCCACGAGGTGCGCTGGCCGCTCGCGTACCGCTACGGCGTCGACAACGGCCTGAACCGCGTCACAGCCGACCCGACCGACGCATGGATCGGCCTGGTCGCCACCGGCTACACCTATTATCAGGTGCTCGACGCGCTGCGGCGACTCGGCTTCGACAACCTCGACGCGATCGCCGACGCCGGCATCCGCCTGCTGCACCTGCGTCTGCCGGTCCCGTTCGACACCGCCCTGATCGCCGACTTCGCCCGCGACGTCGACGAGATCGTCGTCGTGGAGGAGAAGAACCCGACGCTCGAACGGCTGATCCGCGACGCGCTGTACGACACGACCGTTCGCCCGCGGGTGCTCGGCAAGCACGACACCGACGGCGCGCGGCTGCTACCCACGTACGGGCACCTCAACGCCGACGTCATCGCCCCGGCGTTGCGCCGACGGCTCGCGCCCAGGCTGGCCGACCGGCTGCCCCCCCCGCCTCCGCCACCGCGCGAACTGCTGCCGCTCGCGACCGGGCGGACCCCGTTCTTCTGCTCGGGCTGCCCGCACAACTGGGGCGTCAAGGTCCCCGACGGCGCGGTGGTCGGCGCCGGGACCGGCTGCCACGGCATGACGTTGCTGATGGACGAGGATCGCGTCGGCGAGTCGATCGGCATCACCGCGATGGGCAACGAGGGTGCCCAGTGGATCGGCATGGAGCCGTTCGTCAACACCGGCCACATCTTTCAGAACGTCGGCGACGGCACCTTCTTCCACTCGGGACAGCTGGCCATCCAGGCCGCGGTCGGTGCCGGCGTCCACATGACCTTCAAGATCCTCTACAACGACACGGTCGCGATGACCGGCGGTCAGGACGCGACCCACAGCATCGGCGTGCCGGACCTGGCGCGGGTGCTGTTGGGTCACGGCGTCACCGAAGTCCTGATCACGACCGACGATGCCGACCGCTACGACCGCAGCGGGCTGCCGGACGGCGTCCAGGTGTGGGACCGCACGCGCATCGTCGAGGCGCAGCAGCACCTGGCGGCGCGGCCGGGTGTGACGGTGCTCATCCACGACCAGGAGTGCGCGGCCGAGTTGCGACGCGCGCGGCGACGGGGACGGGTCGAGACGCCCGACACGCGCGTTGTCATCAACCATCGGATCTGCGAGGGCTGCGGCGATTGCGGCGACGTCAGCAACTGCCTGTCGGTGCAGCCACTGGACACCCCCCTCGGTCGCAAGACACGCATCGATCAATTGAGCTGCAACTTCGACTGGTCGTGCCTGAAGGGCGACTGCCCGGCGTTCATGACCGTCGCGGTCGATCCCGCCGCAGAACCGCGCGACCGGCATCCCGATCCCACGCAGGTGCCGGTCGACGATCCGGCGTCGTCCGATGCCGACAGCGTCGCCGTCCGCCTGGCGGGCATCGGTGGCACCGGTGTGGTCACGGCCGCCCAGGTGCTCGGCACCGCCGCCATGCTGGCCGGTTGGTCGGTCGACGGTGTCGACCAGACCGGCCTGTCGCAGAAGGCGGGCCCCGTGATCAGCGACCTGACGTTCTCGCGCGGCACGTCCCGGAGGTCCAACGCCATCGGCACAGGCCAGGCCGATGTGATCATCGCGTTCGACCAGTTGGTCGCCGCCGCCGACGGCGTGGTTGCGGCCGGCGCGTCCGGTCGCACCGTCGTGGTGGCCGCCACGCGCGAGACGCCGACGGGTGCGATGATCGGCAAACCCGAGACGCCCTATCCGACGCCGGAGCGGCTCGCCGCGCGGCTCACGGGCCGGGGCGATGACGACCGCTACACGGCGCTCGACGCGGCCACGCTCGCCGACAGCCTGACCGGTGCCGCGGCCGCGGCGAACATCCTGCTGCTCGGTGTCGCGGTGCAGCAGGGCGTGGTGCCGGTGCCGCCCGCAGCCGTCGAGCGGGCGATCGAGCTCAACGGGGTTGCGGTCGAGGCGAACAAGGCGGCGTTCGAGTGGGGTCGGCGTTGGGTCGCCGATCCGCGCGCGGTGGAGCGCATCGCGGGATCCCGCGCGGACGGCGCGCCGCAGGTGCGCACCGTGGCGCTGCCCCGCCGGCTACGGGCCCGGGTGATCGGGCTCGGCCTCGACGACGCGGCCACCGAGGCCGTGTCCATGCTCGCCGCCGACCTGGTCGGGTACCAGAACGCGGTCTACGCCGCGCGGTTCCTCGATCTCGTGGAGGTCGCGCGCAACTCGGAGCGACGTGTGGGCCTGGACGACCAGCGGTTCTCGGTCGCCGTGGCACGCGGCCATCACAAGCTGCTGGCGTACAAGGACGAGTACGAGGTGGCCAGGCTCATGCTGTCGGACGACGGGCTCGCCGAGGCGCAGCGCGTCGCCGGACGCCCGGACGCCGCGATCAGCTGGCACCTGCACCCGCCGATGCTCAAGGCGCTCGGCGTGGACCGCAAGTTGCGGTTCGATGGCCGTACCGCACCGCTGTTCGCGGCGCTCGGGGCCGGCAAGCGGCTTCGTGGCACCCGCTTCGACCCGTTCGGACGTACCCGCATGCGTCGGCTCGAGCGCGCCCTGCCGGTCGAGTATGCCGACGCGATCATGCGCGTCGCCCGCGTGCTGACCACTGGCAACGTCGAGTCCGCGATCGCCATCGCCGAACTGCCCGACATGGTCCGCGGCTTCGAGGAGCTCAAGCTGCGCCGCGCTGCGGCGTACCGCCAGCAGTTGGCGGCTGCGGTGGACGACCTCGAGCGCGACCTCGGCGCGCCGGACCACACCTGAGATCTGCGGCGAAGCCTTCACCTCCGTGCGAGATCCGTCGCGTTCGGCGGTGCGTCGCTCGCGCAGGGGTGGGCCACGCACCGGCTTAGGACAACTGGACGACGTTGCCCGACGTGGCGGGCAACTCGACGTCGGCTGTCCCGGCCCAGTGCGAGGCGGGCTTCTACCTTGGTCTGCAGCCGGCACTGGAGCGGCTTCGGCGCCTTCGTCGACGACACCCGTCGATGGCAACATCGTCGACGAGAATGGGTTCGAGTCCGGCGCCGGCGCCTGGACCATCGTGGGGTCGCCCGCCGGCAGTCCGGAGAACGCCGGCAACTGGCAGATCGCAGCGGCACTGCTCGACCCGCAGGCGGCCTCGGTCATCACCGAGGACACAGTGACCTTCGGGTTCGGGCTCGAGGCGATCACGAGCCCGAGGAGCGGGCGACGGTGATGGGTAGGGTCATGGGACTACCTGCTCGGCACGCCATAGCCGAACGACGCGCGCGAGAGGCGGCTCGGAGACCCGGGCCGCCCCTCGTGACGTGCGCGTGGTGGTGGCGAGGTAGAACGTCGCGGAGCCTGCTTCCACGAACACGCGACCGACTCCGCCGGACGAGAAGCAATGCTGCGAGACGAGGAGCCGCCGTGCGTGACCTGACCCCAGACCCCGCGTCGCTGGAGCCGATCGAGACCGCGTCGGTCGACGAACTGCGCAGCCTGCAGCTCGACCGGTTGCGGTGGAGCCTGCGCCACGCGTACGACAACGTCGGCCACTACCGCCACGCGTTCGACGCCGCGGGCGTCGCCCCGGACGACCTGACGGACCTGTCGGATCTCGCAGGCTTCCCGTTCACGACCAAGGACGACCTGCGTGACGCGTACCCGTACGGCATGTTCGCCGTGCCGCGCGAGCAGGTCGTGCGCATCCACGCGTCGTCCGGCACGACCGGTCGTCCCACGGTCGTCGGCTACACACGCGACGACGTCGACATGTGGGCGGACGTGATGGCCCGCAGCATCCGGGCCGCAGGCGGCCGTCCCGGCATGATCGCCCACGTGGCGTACGGCTACGGCCTGTTCACCGGTGGCCTCGGGGCGCACTACGGTGCGGAGCGCCTCGGCTGCACGGTCGTGCCTGTGTCCGGCGGCCAGACCGAGCGTCAGGTGCAGCTGATCGCCGACTTCGGACCCGACATCATCCTCGTCACGCCCTCGTACATGCTCTCGCTGATCGACGAGATGCGGCGCCAGGGCGTCGACCCCGCGTCGACGTCGCTGCAGGTGGGCATCCTCGGTGCCGAGCCGTGGACCGACGCGATGCGGGCGGAGGTCGAAGCCGCCACCAACATGCACGCCGTCGACATCTACGGGCTGTCGGAGGTCGTCGGCCCAGGCGTCTCACAGGAGTGCGTGGAGACCAAGGACGGCCTGCACGTGTGGGAGGACCACTTCTATCCGGAGATCATCGATCCCGAGAGCGGCGAGGTGCTGCCCGACGGGCACGAGGGCGAACTGGTCTTCACGTCGCTGACCAAGCAGGCGATGCCGGTGATCCGCTACCGCACCCGCGACCTGACGCGACTGCTGCCGGGCACCGCGCGCACGATGCGGCGCATGGAGAAGGTCACGGGCCGCAGTGACGACATGATGATCGTCCGTGGCGTCAACGTGTTCCCCACCCAGATCGAGGAGCTACTGCTCGACGTTCGCGGGTTCGCCCCGCACTTCGAGTGCGTGCTGAGCCGCCCCGAGCGGCTCGACGAGCTGACCGTCCGCATCGAGCGCCGCGAGGGACACCTCGGCGGAGACGCCGGAACGCACGCCGCCACCCGCCTGCGTGACCGCATCCGGGACCGCGTCGGCGTGACCGTCACCATCGAGGTCGTCGACCCCGGCGGGATAGACCGGTCGGTCGGCAAGGCCAGGCGCATCATCGACACGCGCACCTCCTGAGGCGGCGCGTCGATGTCCACCGACGGCCGGGCGGGCCACACGGCACCGCCCAACCGTCTCGGGACCGTGCGAGCTACAGCTGCTGCCAGCAGGGCTGGTCGCCGAACTCGAACCCCTCGGCGACGTCGCTGCTGATGTAGTCGGTGACCGCGGTGACGCCCGACGAGGCCTCGGCGTCTGGCTGGGCCATGATGATCTCGCGCGGGAAGGCCTCGCCGGCGGCGAAGTTGCCCGACCCCTCCGGCTGCATGCCCTCGTAGTCCACGGCCTCCAGGCTGGTGGCGGCCTCGAGCAGACCCTCCCGGGTCAGGTCGCCGTTGTCGATGGCAGCTTCGATCGCGGCCTTGACCGCGTACTGCGGTGTCCAACCGGTCAGTATGCCGTCGTCACCGTCGTCGCCGAACACCTCGCGGACGGCGTCGAACCCGGGGCCCTCACCCTCCTCGTAGGTCTCGGCCGGACGCGACTGGTGGTACTGCTGCGTCATCGCCTCGAACGCGGGCGTGTCCTTGAGGCCCGGGTTCCACGTCGGGCTGGTGCCCACGTACTGGCCCTGGTAGCCCTGTGCCGCGGCCTGGCCGATGATCGTTGCGACGTCGGTCGGGCCGGTCGTGACGACGACCAGGTCCGGGTTCTGCGACACGATCGCGTCGATGGCGCCCGCCTGGTTGTCCTGCCCGGGCTCGGTCTCGACGGCGACGAACTCGGCGCCCAGGTCGTCGGCGGCGACCTGTGCCCCGTACGCGGCGTCAGCCCCGTAGTCACCGGGGTAGTGGACCGCCATGATCGTCTGCGGATCGTCGACGACGTTCTCGGTCGCCCACGACACGGCGTTCATCGACTCGACGCAGTAGCTCGTGCCGTACTCGAGCACGAGGTCCTGGAACACGTAGTTCGACGTCCAGCCCGCCGGCACCGTCACGATGCTGCTGGCCTCGAGGTCGTCGTAGATCGCCGCGGTCGTCGGCGATCCCAGTGACATCGCGAGCGCCAGGATCTCGGGTTTGATCTCCTGGTAGACCTCGTTGTGGGTCTCCGGGTTGTAGTTGTTGTCGCGGACGTAGGTCACGGCGTCGACGTCGAACCCGCCAATGCCGCCCTGCTCGTTCACGCGGTTCCAGAACGCCCCGACCGCCTCGGCGATCGGCGCACCGAGGCCGGCGAACGTGCCGGTGAAGTCACTGATGACGCCCAGGTAGATGCAGCCGTTGTCCGGGTTGACCGCGACCTCGTCGGGACAGGGCTCCTCGGTCACGCCCTCGGCGAACGTCAGCTCGCCGGTCGCTGCCTCCTCGCTGCCGCCGGCCTCGGGGCTGGCCGCGGCATCGCCACCCGCCGCGTCGTCGGAGTCGGCGGTGTCGGCAGCGCCCCGACAACCCGTCGCGATCAGCACACACATGACCAGTACCGCCAACACCCGCAGGCTGCGCCGCCTCACGTCAGATCCTTTCCTTGGCTCCCGACGAACCGACGTGCGCCGGACCGTCACGACAGTTCTAGTAGGAGAAGGGCCACTGCTTCCAGTAATTCCTGATGCGCACCCAGATCCCGAACAGGCCTCGGGGCTCGAAGATGAGGAACCCGATGACGAGCAGGCCGTACAGGATCGCCTCGATGTCGAAGACCGTGAGCAGTCCGCCGCCGGTCGCGCGTGCCGAGATGAAGTCGAAGTAGCGGGGCAGTTCCTGCGTGAACCGGGGCAGCAGTGCGATGAAGAGCGCCCCGGCGATCGAGCCGGAGATCGTCGCGACGCCACCGATCAGGATCATCGCGACGAACTGCACCGACAGCAGCAGGTTGAACGACCCGGGTTCGATGAACCCGATCAGGCCGTAGTACAACGCGCCGCAGACCCCGGCGTAGAACGACGAGATGACGAACGCCAGCACCTTCTGACGAGTCAGCGAGACGCCGATCACGGCGGCGGCGACGTCACGGTCGCGCACGGCCGCGAACGCGCGGCCCACGGCGGAACGCGCCAGGTTGCGGGCGCACACGCCGAACACGATGAGCATCACCAGCATGAACCAGTACGCCTTCTGGTCGCCGGTGAACACCTCGCCGGTGCGCGTGAACGACACGCCGAACAGCTCGATCGGCGCGGCCGCGCGTCCGACGCCGACGCCGCCGGTCACGTTGCGCATCTCCTTGAACAGGTGCTCGCCGAGGAACACCAGCCCGAGTGTCATGATCGCCAGGTACAGGCCGCGCAGGCGCAGCGCGAGCGGCGCCACGAGCGCCCCCGCGAACGCCGTGACCAGCCCGGCCGCCGGCAGCCACACCACCATCGGCAGCCCCAGGCCGATCGTGCGTCCCGCCTCGCCGCCGATCACCGCGGCGGTATAGGCCCCGAGCCCCAGGAAGAACGCGTGGCCCAGCGAGACCTGTCCGGCGTATCCGGTCACCAGGTTCAGGCCGATGGCGCCGACGGCCAGCGCGAAGCCCGACGCGAACAACAGCAGCACGTCATCGGCGAGCAGCATCGGCAGCACGACCGCCACCGCCAGCAGTGCGACGGTGCCCCGGCGCTTGGCCGGCGTGTTGAGCAGCGCCATGTCGCGCTCGTAGCTGATGAACAGCTCCGGCCGGCCACGGAGGGCGGGTGCGACCGACATGTCAGACCCGCTCGATCTCGGGCGTGCCGAACAGCCCGTAGGGTCGGACCAGCAGGACGAGCAGCAGCACGAGGTAGGGCGAGACGACCGAGAAGTTCTGGCCCAGCCACGGCGCGTAGGTGCCCTGGTAGGTGGCGAACAGCTGCTCGACGACGCCGATCACCAGCCCGCCGATGATCGCGCCACCGATCGAGTCGAGCCCGCCGAGGATGATCGCGGGCAGCGCCTTCAACGCGATCACCCAGGTTCCCTGGTCGATTCCGGCGCCGGTGCCGACGAACGTGCCCGCCAGCGCGGCGAGTCCACCGGCGATCATCCACGACAGTGCGAACACCTGCCCGACCGAGACACCCATCGCCAGCGCCGTCTCCTGGTCGAAGGCCGTCGCGCGCATCGCCAGCCCGATGCGGCTGTACTTGAAGAACGCGAACAGGGCGATGACCACGACGGCGGTGGTGACGATCATGACGACGTGGCGCTGCTGGATGAAGATCCCGCCGATGTCGAAGGTCTGCAGGCCCCAGGGATCACCGATCGGGCGGACGTTGCGGCCGAGGAAGCGGTTGACCCCGATGCGCAGGATGATGTCGACGCCGATGGTGATGATCGCGACGACGAACGGGGGCTCACCGATCATGGGTCGCAGTGCGGTCCGCTCGACGATCAGCGCGACCAGCGCGGTCAGGATGATGGCCAGACCGACCGCGAGGTAGAAGTTGAGCCCGCTGCTGACGGCGAGGAAGACGACGAGGCTCGCGCCGACCATCATCATCGCGGGCTGCGCGAAGCTGATGACCAGCGTCGACTTGTAGATGATCACGAACCCAACGGCGATCAGCGCGTAGATCGAACCCTGCCCCAGCCCGGCGATCAGTGTCTGGATGAGCCGCGTCACGCCGACGACCTGCCCGACCCGGCGTACATCGGCTCGACCAGGTCGGCGAACGTGTCGGTGATGGCCGACCGCTTGACCTTCTGCGTCGCGGTCAGCTCACCGTCCTCGTGGTCGAGTTCCTTGGGCAGCATCGCGAAGCGCTTGATCTGTTCGACGCGCGCGAACCGCTCGTTGACGCGGTCGACGACCTGCTGCACCAGCGCGATGGTCTCCTGCTTCTCCGACAGGTCGCGGTAGGTGGTGAACGGCATGCCGCGCCGCTGTGCCCAGTCGGCGACCGTGTCGAGCTCGATGCCGATCAGGGCGGTCAGGTACCTGCGGCCATCCCCGATGACCACGGCCTCCTTGATGTAGGGCGAGGCCTTGAGCGCGTTCTCGATCTCGCTCGGGGCGATGTTCTTGCCGCCCGAGGTGATGATGATGTCCTTCATGCGGTCGGTGATCCGCACGTGGGTGCCGTCGACCCACTCGCCGACGTCGCCGGTGTGCAGCCAGCCGTCGGGCTCGAGCGTCGCCGAGGTGGCGTCGGGATTGCGCCAGTAACCGACGAACACGCCGGGATGCCGCGTGAGGATCTCCCCGGTCCCGTCGTCGATGCGCAGTTCGATGCCGTCGTGCGGCTCGCCGACGCAGCCGAGCTTGACACGGCCGGGCCGCGTGGCCGTCGCGACGGCCGAGTTCTCCGTCATCCCGTACAGCTCGAGGATCGGCACACCGATCCCGAAGAACCACTGGAGGATCTCGGGCGCGATCGGTGCCGCACCCGAGCCGGCGGAGATGACCTTGCGCATCCCGATGCGGTCGCGCAGCGCGCGGAACAGGAACGGGTGACCCAGCGCGTACAGCAGGCGCGTCGTCGCGGTGTGGCTCCCGTCGTTGGCCGCGCGCTGCTCGCCGATGTGCGCGGCCACCCGGCTCCACAGGCGGTAGTTGGCGCGCTTGAGCCGGCTGGCCGACGCCATCCGGATCTCGACACCGGCGTGGATCTTCTCCCAGATGCGTGGTACCGCGAAGAAGCGGGTCGGTTGGACCTCGTGCAGGTTCTGCTGGACGGTCTCGATCGACTCGGCGAAGTGCACGAGCGTGCCGGCCTGCGCGTTGATCCACACCGTGGCGATCCGCTCGGCGATGTGGCACAGCGGCAGGTACGACAGCGTTACGTCGTCGGGCTGCGGAGGCGGGTTGTAGAAGCCGCCCCCGTCGACCAGTGTCGCGATGGCGAACTCGACGTTGGCGACCGACAGCATCGCGCCCTTCGGCGGCCCCGTCGTGCCCGACGTGTAGATCAGGGTGGCGATGTCGTCGGGGTCGGCCTCGGCCATCCGCAGATCGACGGCGTCCGGATGCTCGGCGCGGTGCTCGCGGCCCAGCGCGAGGAAGTCACTCCACGACAGCAGGCGGGGATCGGCGTACAGGTCCCCGCCCGCCGGCTCGCTGACGCTCGCCCGCACCCCTCGATCCCCGCCCGCCGGCTCGCTGACGCTCGCCCGCACCCCGCGGCGGATTCCTCGGGGTTCGATGTAGACGATCCGTTCGAGCGCCGGCAGCTCGTCGGCGACCGCGAGCGCCTTGTCGAGCTGCTCCTGGTCCTCGGCGACCAGCACCTTCGATCCCGAGTTCTCCAGCAGGTACTGCACCTCCGGCGCGGGGTTGGTGGGGTACATGCCCATCGTCATCGCCCGCACCGCGACCGTCGCCGCGTCGACGTACAGCCACTCCGGCCGGTTCTCCGAGTGGATCGCCACGCGGTCGCCGACGTCGACGCCGAGCGCCAGCAGGCCGTGCGCCACGTCGAGCACGTGCTGCCAGTACTGACCCCAGGTGATCTGCTGCCAGATGCCGAACTCCTTCTCGCGCAGCGCCACCCGGTCGGGTTCGGCGCGTGCGCGGTCCCGCACGCGGCTCGCGATCGTGGCGGTCGTCCGCGTCGGGGCGGCAGTCTCGGTGGTGGCGGAGGTCATGGTGCGCTCCCCGTCATCGGCTCGTGCGCGGCCGCCGTGGTGTCGGCGACGGCGTGGTCCTCGCCGAGGTACGCCCGGATGACCTCCGGGTTGCGCTGGATCTCGACGGGACGGTCGATCGCGATGGGTTGTCCGAAGTCGACCACCAGCACGCGGTCGGCCAGGTCCATCACGACACCCATGTCGTGCTCGACGAGGATCATCGGGATCGCGAGCTCGTCGCGGATGTCGAGGATGAACCGGGCCATGTCCTCGGTCTCCTCGTTGTTCATGCCCGCCACCGGCTCGTCGAGCAGTAGCAGGCGCGGTTCCATCGCCAGGGCACGACCCAGCTCGACGCGCTTCTGGATGCCGTACGGCAGCAGGCCCACGGGCAGCTTGCGGTACTGGGGGATCTCGAGGAAGTCGATGATGTCCTCGATGACGCGACGATGGACCATCTCCTCGCGCCGGGCCGCGCCCACCCAGCCGATCGCCTGCCACCAGCGGTACCGGACGTGGTGGTGACGCCCCAGCATCAGGTTGTCGATGACCGTCAGGTTCTCGAACAGCTCGATGTTCTGGAACGTGCGTGCCAGTCCGCGCGCGGCGACCACGTGAGGTGAGGTGCCGAGCAGGTCGTCGCCGAGAAACACGACGCGACCCCGTTGCGGTCGGTACACGCCGCTGAGCACGTTGAAGATCGACGTCTTGCCCGCACCGTTGGGTCCGATGATCGCGAGCAGCTCACGGGGATGCACGTCGAAGCTGACGCCGTCGATGGCCGTGACCCCGGCGAACGACAGGTGCACGTCGTCGAAGACGAGGACCGGTTCATCGGCGCCCGTCTCGCCCAGATCGCTGCCGAGGGAGGCCGCGAGCGTGCGGCGCTGGGTGACGTCGAGACGGTCGCTGCCCGAGGTCATGATGTGTGCCTACCGCGGTCGCTGCTTGAGGCACGGGACGTGTGCCTACCGCCACTTGAGGCACTCACGACAACCACCGCTTGCGGCGCTTGTAGTGCTTGACGTCACGGAACGACCGGTGGCCCTCCTCGCCGAGGCCGAGGTAGAACTCGCGGACGTCGTCGTCCTCGCGGAGGTCGGTCGCCGGCCTGTCCATGACGATCTTGCCGTTCTCCATCACGTAGCCATGGTGGGCGATCCTCAGCGCCATGTTCGCGTTCTGCTCGACCAGCAGGACCGTGGTGCCCGCCGCGTTGATCTCGCTGATCAGATCGCGGATCTGCCGCACGAGCAGCGGGGCGAGCCCCAGGCTCGGCTCGTCGAGCAACAGGTAGCGCGGCGCCGACATCATGGCGCGGCCCATGGCGAGCATCTGCTGCTCGCCGCCGGACAGATAGCCGGCCGTCGCACGGCGGCGCTGCTTGAGCACCTCGAACAGGTCGTACACGCGGGCGAGGTTGTCGGCCAGGTCGCCGGGTTGGGTGTGGGCGCCGACGCGCAGGTTCTCCTCGACCGTGAACTCGGCGAAGATCCGCCGCCCCTCCAGCACCTGTGTCACCCCGGCGCGGACGACCTCTGCGGGCCGCCGGTCTAGTGGCTCGCCGTCGAGGGTGATCGTCCCCTTGGTGACCTCGCCCTCGTGGATGTCGAGCAGTCCGCTGATGGCGCGCAGGAGGGTCGTCTTGCCGGCGCCGTTGGATCCCAGCAGCGCGACGATGCTTCCCTCGGGCACTTCGATGCTGACGCCGCGGAGGACGAGGATGACATCGTCGTAGACGACCTCCACGTTCTCGACGGCCAACATCCTCGCATCGTAAACAGCGGTAAGCGCTTGCGGTAGGGGTCCGGCGGATGCAGCCGATCGGTGGCCGGCGTGCGGTACCACCGGTGTCACGCTCAGCCGATCACGGGCTCGTCGTCCGCGCGAGCAGCCAGTCGCGTAGGGCGGTCGTCGACGACGAGACGGGTCCCCGGCGGTGCAGCAGGACGAACGGCCGTTGTGTGTGGATCGCCAGACCCCCCGACGGTCACGAGCCGACCGACATCGACGAGCGACGAGGTACTGCCAGCCGGGCGCCACGCCCGGGCCGTCGAGCGCCGCCCGCACCACCACGGCGTGGTCGTTCGACCGGCGTCGTGCAGGGGCGGTCGAGTCCGTGGTGAACCACGCCTGCTCCGCGGGCGGTGCGACGGACCGCGTGGACGCCAGCATCCAGCGCGGCCAGCGTGGGGCGCACGTGATCGCGCAGTTCGATGCCGGCGGCCGTCAGGTGCGTGCCCGGCGTGCGGTCGAACAGCGCGGTTCCCAGCACGCGTTCCAGCTGGGCGGTCGTGTGGCTGACCGCCGGCTGGCCGAGGTGCAGCCTCCGCGCGGCCGCGTGCAACGATCCGGACGACACGACGACGTCGAACACCCGGCCACCGCGTCGTCGCCTACGACGTGGCGTGGGACCGTCAGGCCGATGCCCAGCCGTTCCGGACGCCGGAGCACGAGCCGTTCGACGAGGTCGCCGACGTGCTGCGGGGACGGTCGGCCCGGTGGTCACGCTCGACCCGCGTCCCGGTGATCTGCAGATCTTCCGCGGCCGCTACTCCGCGCACACGTGTGGCGCATCGGTGCCGGATCGTGACCACGGCACGCCGCGCTTCGCCCACACCGAGGACGACGGAGTGATCGGTCGCAGGAGCGCACGCGGCAGCCGTCCGGTCGGACGCTGGAGTGCACGACGCAGCCGAGGTGTCACGGGTCCGCCACGACGAGCTCATGGACTGACCCTCGCGAGGCGGTCGCGCACGGTCCACAATGCCTGCGGCATCCCGGCGGCGGACGAAGGACCACGGGGTGGGTGACAGGATCCGCGCCAGCGTGCAGCGTGCGGCCGACGCCTTCGAGGCGGCTGGCGGCCCGCTGCACCACCTCACGCTGGGTCCCGGACCGGCTCTCACCGCGGAGTGGGTCGCGGCGGGGCTCGATCTGCCTGACCTTCCCCGGATGCGCCGGTACCGGTTCGAACGGATACGCGAGCAGCTCCACCTGTCGGATCTCGTCGGGATCCTGGTCATGGACCCGATGAACATCCGCTACGCGACCGACACCACCAACATGCAGGTGTGGGTGATGCACAACGGCGCGCGCTACGCGTGGATCGGTGCCGACGGCCGCACGATCCTGTGGGAGTTCGCGAACTGCGAGTTCTTCGCGGGCCACAACCCGTTGATCGACGAGGTCCGGCCCGCCATCTCGTCGACGTACTTCCAGGCCGGCTCCCGCTACGCCGAGCAGGCCCGTCGCTGGGTCGACGAGCTCCTCGACGTGGCGGGGCATCGACCGGGGGCGCGAACGCGGATCGCCATCGACCAGTGCCACCTCACCGCCCATCGGATGCTGCTCGACGCCGGTGTCGTCATCGCCAACGGCCAGGAGGTGATGGAACGCGCACGGAGGATCAAGAGCGGCGACGAGATCCGGGCCATGCGCTGTGCCGTCCACGCCTGCGAGTCGGTCATGGCCGACATGCGCGCCGCGCTGCGTCCGGGCATGACCGAGCGCGAGGTCTGGTCGCTGCTGCACGCCGGCAACATCGCGCGAGCGGGAGAGTGGATCGAGACGCAAATCCTGTCGTCGGGTCCGCGCACGAACCCGTGGATGCAGGAGGCCAGCAGCCGGATCATCCAGGACGGCGATCTCGTCGCCTACGACACGGACCTGGTCGGGGCCTACGGAATGATGGTCGACATCTCGCGCACCCTGCGCTGCGGTGACGGCCCACCTTCCGGCGCGCAGCGCGACGTCCACGCGCTGGCACTCGAACAGGTCCACCGCAACATCGAGCTGCTCACGCCGGGGCGGTCGTTCCGCGAGCTGACCCACGGGGCGTGGAGCCCTCCCGCCGAGGACTACCGGCACTACAGCGTGCTGTTCCACGGCGTCGGGCAATGCGACGAGCATCCCGAGATCTACTTCCCCAGCGATTGGGACGCATGGGGCTACGACGGCGTGGTCGAACCCGGCATGGTGTTCACCGTCGAGGCCTACGTCGGTCCCCGATCGGGCGGCGAGGGCGTGAAGCTCGAGAACCAGGTGCTCGTGACCGAGGGCGGGCCGGAGTTGCTCACGCACTTCCCGCTCGACCTGTGGTGACCGCGCCTGAACGTTGACGGCCTCGGCCGTCACGATTGGCCTCCGCGACGATCGGTGCCCTCGACCGCGCGGCGCCCTTGGACGGCGAGCCGTCTTCCGGCGAACGCACGGCGCTCGCGTGCCTCGTGCAGATCGCGGCGGGCCCGACAGCCAGTCGCTCGGCTGTGGCGGCGCCGAGCGATGAGCGCCGACTCCCGCCCGGCCGGCGGTGTGGCGCACATCCGTGCGACGACGCCTGTCGGAGCCGCCCGCGATCGGTTACCTTCCGCCGTGTCATCCGTCTCGCACAGGAGGGCTGTTCGCCGATGGCAGTGATCGCGCGCAAGGTCGTGCTCAACAACGTCCAAGACGCCTCCGGGATGGCGCAGCTGATCGCGGACGAGGTCTTCGCCGCCGACGAGGTGATCGCGGTCATCGGCAAGACCGAGGGCAACGGCGGTGTCAACGACTTCACCAGGATCCTGGCGGACCGGTCGTTCCGGAGCGTCCTGTCCGAGCACGGAACCCGCTCGACGGAGGAGATCGAGCAGATCCCGATGGTCTGGTCGGGCGGCTGTGACGGTGTGATCACGCCGCACGCGACGGTGTTCGCGCGCAACGACCAGACGGGGCCCTCCGACCAGGAGCGGCTCGCCGTCGGCATCGCGATGAGCGACGTCATCCTGCCCGAGGACATCGGGCGGCCGGCGATGGTCTCCAAGGTCGCCGACGGCGTGCGCAAGGCGATGGAGATCGCCGGCATCAGCGATCCGGCCGAGGTGCACTACGTCCAGACGAAGACGCCGCTGCTGACGATGGAGACCATCAACGAGGCCAAGTCGCGCGGCGAGACGGTGTTCAGCGAGGACATCCACCAGTCGATGGACATGTCCAACGGCACGACAGGGCTGGGCATCGCGGTCGGCCTCGGTGAGATCGAGATGCCCGGGGCGGACGCCATCGGCCATGACCTGGACCTGTACTCGTCGGTCGCGTCGTGCTCGTCCGGCGTCGAGCTGGATCGCGCCCAGATCGTGCTGGTCGGCAATGCCCCGGGTGCCGGCGGCGATCTGCGCATCGGCCACGGCGTGATGGACGACGCGCTGGACTTCGACGGCATCTACGACGCGATCCGCTCCGCCGGGATGGACCTTCCGGAGCGTCCCCACCCATCGGATCTCGGCGACCGTCTGATCAATGTCTTCCTCAAGTGCGAGGCCGACCCCGACGCACAGCTGCGCGGTCGGCGCCAGATCATGCTCGACGACTCGGACGTGCACTGGCACCGACACGCCAAGGGCGCCGTCGGTGGCGTGACCGCGGCCGCGGTCGGCGATCCCGCCGTATTCGTCTCTGTCGGCGCCCAGCACCAAGGCCCACCCGGCGGCGGACCGGTGGCGGCGATCGTGCGCGTCGACTGACCGCTCGCATGGGATGGCGACAGGCGACCGGATCACCGTCGCTGCTGCCTGCGAACGGGGCGAGTGTCACGTCGCCCCGGCAGGTTGGGGCGTCGCCGTGACCGGCCACGACCTGGTCATCCGCGACGCCCGGCTGCGCCGCGGCGCCGGCGAGCCGCTGCGGTGCGACGTGCGCGACATCGGGATCACTGACGGGCGCATCACCGCGATCAGCGCCTCGGAGACGCTTGACGGTCGGGACGTGATCGACGCCGCCGGTGACCTGGTCGTGCCGTCGTTCGTCGACGCCCACCTGCACCTGGACAAGGTGCACACCTGGCGCCTCGCGCCGGCGGCGCGCGCGGCCTACGCGGGCGGTGGCATGGGCGCCGCGGGCAGTGCCATCGAGCTCGCGTCGGCGGTCAAGGACCACTACGACGAGTCCACGATCGCGGCGTGCGCGCGCGGCGTGCTGCACGAGGGCCTGCGGTGCGGCGTCACCCACGTCCGCGCCTTCGCTGACACCGACACCAGGGCAGGGCTGCGTGGCATCCGTCCACTGCTCGCGCTGCGCGACGAGCTGCACGGGGTGATCGACATCCAGGTCGTGGCCTTCCCGCAGGACGGTGTCGTACGTGACGACGGCGCGGCCGAGGTGGTCGAGGAGGCCGTCCGGCTCGGCGCCGATCTGGTCGGCGGCATCCCGTGGATCGAGGACACCGACGCCGAGGCCCGCGCACACATCGACGCGATGCTCGACATCGCCGTCCGCCATGACCGGGACGTCGCGATGCTGACGGACGATGCCGGCGATCCGGGGCTGCGAACGACTGCGATGCTGGCCGAGGCGGCGCTCGACCGGGGTCTGGTCGGCCGCGTCACGGCATGCCACGCGCGGGCCCTGGGCATCTGGCCTCGGCCGCGCCTCGAGCGCATGCTGCGCCTCGCCGTGCGCGCGGGCATGGGCTTCGTGACCAACCCGCACACTGCCCCGCTCGCGCTGCCCGTCACGTCAATGCTCGACGCGGGCCTGCCGGTCGCGCTCGGACAGGACGACGTCGCCGACGCCTACTACCCGTTCGGCCGGCACGACCTGCTCGAGGTCGCGCTGCTCGCCGCCCACGCGCTGGACATGACCGCCCCGCGCGACATGGAGCGCCTGCTCGACATGATCACGTCGCATCCGGCCCGCGTCCTGCGTCTGGACGGCCACGTCCCGGAGGTCGGCGGGTCCGCCGACCTCGTGGTGCTCGACGGCAACGACGCCCACGAGGTGCTCCGCCGACACGAGCGGCCGCGCCACGTGCTGCGCGCCGGACACGTCGTCGCCGCGTCCCGGCGGGTCACGACGTCGATCCCCGCCGCTGGGGAGACGAGCCCGGTGGGAGACCCGAACCCCACGACGGCCCAAGACCCTCACGCACACTGAACGCCTCGAGGAGGAGGAAAGCCATGGCAACGACGCCAGCCGGACAGCTGGATCTGAACTACGGGGTCGACGACGTCCCGACGCCGTTTCCCAAGGCGCTCGGGCTCGGTCTGCAGCACGTGCTGACCATGTTCGGTGCCACGATCGCCGTGCCGCTGCTGCTGGGGCCCGCGATGGGCATGGACACCACCCAGATCGCCATCCTCATCAGCTCGGTGTTCATCGCGTCGGGCATCGCAACGATCCTGCAGGTGACGATCGGCTCACGGCTGCCGATCGTGCAGGGCGTGTCGTTCGCGTTCCTCGGGCCCTTCTTCGCGATCATCGGCGCCCGCGAGGGCGTCGACGCGATGGCGTTCATCGGCGGCGCGATCCTGATCGGCGCGGTCGTCGAGACCGTCATCGGGTTCAGCGGGGTGTTCGGGCTGATCCGCCGCTACATCACACCGATCGTGATCGGCCCCGTGATCGCGCTGATCGGGCTGTCGCTGTTCAACGCCGCGACGCTGCAGATCAACACGATCACCGGTGATGACGGGGAGGTCGTGCTCGCCGGCAACTGGTGGATCGCGCTGCTCACCGTCAGCTTCATCTTCGTGTTCGCCCTCGTCGTGTCACGGCGGTCGCAGTTGGTGTCGGTGTTCTCGATACTGCTCGCGGTGTTGTGCACGTACATCGTGGCGTTGATCCTGTCGGAGGCCGGCCTGATCACCGAGGGCAACCGGGCGTTCGTGAGCTTCAACCGCATCGGACAGGCCTTCTCGGACGCACCTTGGGTGCGCAACGTCGTCGGTGCGCAGAGTCTGCTGTTCCCGTGGGGTGCGCCGTCGTTCGATCTGGGCTTCGCCATCGCCGTCCTCGCGGCCTACCTGGCGTCGATGATCGAGTCGTTCGGCGACTACCACGCGGTGGCGCGTGTCTCCGGGCTGGGTGAGCCGACCCGTGGCCAGATCAACCGCGGCATCGGCAGCGAGGGGCTGGGTTGCTTCGTCACGGGTCTGCTCGGCGGGTTCGCGTCCACGTCGTACACGGAGAACATCGGCCTGATCGGGTTGACCCGCGTCGCCAGCCGCTACGTGGTGCTGCTGGGTGCCGGGGCGCTGATCCTCCTCGGGTTCGTCACGAAGTTCGGCGCGATCATCGCGACCATCCCGACACCGGTGGTCGGCGGCGTCTACCTCGCGCTGTTCGGGCTGATCGCCGCGGTCGGACTGACGAACCTGATGCGTGCCGACATGACGTCACAGCGCAACCTGCTGATCGCCGGGTTCATCCTGTTCATGGGGCTCGTCGTACCGGACTTCATGAACCAGCTGCCCGATGACTGGACGTTCCTCGGGGCCGAGTGGACGACGAACCTCGCGCGCAGCATCTTCGGCAGTGGGATCGCGGTCGGCGCGATCCTCGGGCTGTTGCTCGACAACCTGATCCCGGGGACCGACGCGGAGCGCGGCGTCGTGGCCGACCGTGATCCGATGACGGACGACGGGACGCCCGCGTGACCCACAGCCGGTCCGCCGCATCGTCGGACCGCAGGCGCACCGTGGTCGCGCTGGGCGGGAACGCGATCGCGCCCGCCGGCACGGGCGGGACGGCCGAGGAGCAGACCCGCAACATCCGCAGAGCGATGACGCTGCTGGCTGAACTGATCGTCGATGGCCGCGAGATCGTGATCACGCACGGCAACGGCCCTCAGGTCGGCAACCTGCTGCGCAAGAACGAGATCGCCAAGGACGTGGTGCCGCCGATGCCTTTGGACTGGTGCGTCGCGCAGACCCAGGCCACGATCGGCTATCAGATGATCACCGCGCTCGAGCATGCACTGGAGGCGCACGGGGACCTGTCGACCGTCGTCCCGGTGATCTCGAGGATCGAGGTGTCCGCCGACGATCCGGCATGGTCGGATCCGACCAAGCCGATCGGCCCGCACATCACCGATCGGGCCGAGGTCGAGCGCCGCCAACGTGAGGAAGGGCAGCACTTCATCGATCTCGGTGCCCGGGGCTGGCGGCGGGTCGTACCGTCGCCCCGACCGGTGCGCCTACTGGAGTCGGTGACGATCAACCTCCTCCTGGACGCGGGCGCCGTCGTCGTGGCCAACGGCGGTGGCGGCATCCCGATGGTGCGGACCGACGACGGCCTGCTCGTCGGGGTGGAGGCCGTGGTCGACAAGGACCTCGCGGGCGCGCTGCTCGCACGACAGCTGCACGCGACCGGCTTCGTCATCCTCACCGACGTGGACGGCGTCGCGATCGACTTCGGCACGCCGGGGGAGCGGTGGCTGGCGAAGGTGACCGCCGGCGAGCTGCGAGCGTACGCCGAGGACGGACAGTTCGCGCCCGGCTCGATGGGTCCCAAGGTCGCTGCCGTGCTGTCCTTCGTGGAGCGCGCGCACATGCCCGCCGCCATCGGACCGCTCGACGATGTCGGCGGTGTCGTCCGCGGTGATGCGGGCACGCTGATCGTGCCCGACGGTGGGTCATGACCGAGGTGACCACCCTCGGCCGACCACCCGACCCGACGGCCGGGGCGGACGCTGCGGCTGCCAGCCGCTGGCTGCGACCGCTTCTCGTCGGTCCCGCCAGGAACGTGCAGCTCGTCGGCACCAGCGGGCCGGCCTGGTACGTGCGGTGCGACGACGGCACGGTCATCGCCGTCGAGGCCCATGGCGGTGTCCGGTTGCCGAATTCGTTGACCGTCGGCGCCGGCGCCGGTGGGTTGGCAGACGTGCCCATCGGCCGGCGCGGCGACGTCGGCAACAGTGGGCTGCGCGTCGGCGGCCGAACGCTGGTCGTCCGCCGGTGGTGGGATCCGACGCCCCGCGTGGGGCCGGTCGGTCGTGACCAGTTGCGCCGCCGCCGTGCGTCGCTCCCCTCAACTGGCGTCCCAGGCGACGACGCGTTCGGGGTGCGCGCCGGCGTGCGGCGGTTGGCGGCCGCCGCGATGCGCCACGATCTGTCGGCGCTCGGACCGGCCGTCGCCGAGCTGATCGGCCGCGGCGCTGGATCCACGCCCGCCGGCGACGACGTGGTGGCCGGGGCACTGGCGGCGTTGCGCGTGCTCGGCACCGGCGCGACGGCACCTGTGGCCGATGCGCTCGCACGGCACAGCCGCCGTCACGCGCACCACACCACCGCGCTGTCATCGACGCTGCTGCGGTGCGCCGACGACGCCGCGGTGGTCGGCGCGGCCGGACGGGTGCTCCGGGCCCTGGCCGGGCAGGGTCGGCTCGACGGCGCCGTGACAGCGCTGACGAGGATCGGTCACACATCCGGGCAGGATCTGCTGGCAGGCATCACCATCGCCGTCGACGTGCTCACATCGGAGAGGATCGAAGGATGAGCGCCGCGAGCACGACCCACCTCGAGCTCCGGCACGGCGTCTACCACGACTCGGTGACGCTGCTGCAGGTCTCGCGGGACATCACCGCGATCGATGGCGTCGACGAGGCGGTCGTCGCGATGGCAACCGAGCTGAACCTCGGGATCCTGGCCGATCTCGGGTTCGGCCAGCACATCGACGACGCGACGCCCAACGATCTCGTCGTCGCGGTGCGCGCCGCCGACGACGCGACGGTAGCCGCGGCGCGCGCGCAGATCGATGCCGCGCTCGCGGCTACATCGACGTCCAGCGTGGGCGGTGACTTCAGCGCGCCGCCCCCGCGCACCGTCGGTGGAGCCGCGCGGTCCACCGATCTGGACCTCGCGCTGATCTCCGTGCCGGGGGAGCACGCGTACGTCGAGGCGATGGATGCGCTGCGCGCCGGGCTGCACGTCATGCTGTTCAGCGACAACGTGCCCGTCGCGCAGGAGATCGCCCTCAAGGCCGAAGGCGATCGACGCGGTCTGCTGGTGATGGGACCCGACTGCGGCACCGCGATCGTCGGTGGCGTCGGTCTCGGGTTCGCCAACGTCGTCCGTCCGGGGCCGGTCGGCATGGTCGCCGCGTCGGGCACCGGCGCCCAACAGGTGTGCTGCCTGCTCGACGCGGCGGGCGTCGGCCTCCGCCACGTGCTGGGTGTCGGTGGACGCGACCTGTCGGCGCAGATCGGCGGTGCCTCCACGCTCACGGCGCTCAGGGCGCTGGACGCCGACCCCCGTACCGAGCTCATCGTCATCGTGTCCAAACCGCCGGACCCACAGGTGGCCGCCAGGGTGCGCGAGGCGGCCGCGGCCTGCGCCACGCATGTCGTGCTCGGCTTCGTCGGGCGGGGCGAGCGGGACCTGACCGCGGTCGCCGACGAGGTCGCAGCGTACGCCGGCCACGCGGTCGACGCGCACCTGCGCTGGGATCCGGCGGACCCGCCCGCACCCGCGCACGGTGATGTGCGCGGCCTGTTCAGTGGCGGCACGCTGTGCGACGAGGCCATGGTGATCGCCGCCGAGGCGCTCGGACCGGTCCGGTCGAACATCCCGCTGGAGCCCGACTGGGCGCTGCCCGACGGCGACGACGCGGACGGCCACGTGATGATCGACCTCGGCGAGGACGACATGACACGGGGCCGTCCGCATCCCATGATCGACCACGGTCTGCGCATCGCCCGGATGGAACGCACGGCGCAACGCCCCGGCAGCCACACACTGCTGCTCGATGTCGTGCTCGGGCACGGCGCCGACGCCGACCCGGCCGGCGCGCTCGCGCCGGCCCTCGCCGCCGCACGGCGGACGGCCGACGACCGCGGCGACCGCCTGGCCGTCGTCGTGTCGCTCTGTGGGACCGGTGACGACCCGCAGGGGCTGGACCGCCAGGCCAAGGCGTTGACGGACGCCGGAGCGATCGTGTGCCTGTCGAACGCCGAGGCCGCCCGCGAAGCCGTGCGGCTCGTCTCCGCTGTGGAGGGCTCCGCATGAACGGCGCGTCGGACACGCCGCTGGCCGCGTTGCTGGCGGACGAACCCAGGGTCGTGACCGCCGGTGTCGGGATGTTCGCCGACGCGCTCGACGCGCAGGGCGCCACTGCCGTGCGCACCGAATGGCGCCCGCCGGCCGGGGCGGGCGACGCGTTGGCACGCGTGGCCGGCGACCCCCGGCTCGACGACGCCAACGCACGGGGCGTGGCGCGCCTGCAGGCCGCGCGGCCACACCTGGTCGACGTCGTGACCGCGCGCGACGCCATCGACGGCCTCGGCGACCGCACGCTGCTGCACGCCGGGCCGCCCATCGCGTGGGCGGACGCGTCGGGACCCCTGCGGGGCGCGATCATCGGCGCGCTGCTGTACGAGGGATGGGCCGACGATCCCGGCGCCGCGATCGCCATGGCCGAGCGGGGCGAGGTCAACCTGGCGCCGTGCCACGAGCACGGCGCGGTCGGACCGATGGCCGGCGTCGTAAGCCCGTCGATGCCGATGTACGTGCTCCACGATGACGAGCACGGCGTGACTGCGCACTGCACGCAGAACGAGGGGCTCGGCAAGGTGCTGCGCTACGGCGCGTTCGGCCAGGAGGTCATCGAGCGGCTCCGGTGGATGGAGCACACGTTGGCGCCGCTGACCCGCGCGGCGCTGCGGGCGCACGGACCGATCGACATCCGGGCGCTGATCGTGCAGGCGCTGCAGATGGGTGACGAGGGGCACAACCGCAACCGCGCCGGCTCGTCGTTGTTCCTCCGCGAGATCGCGGGCGACCTGGTCGAGGTCGATGCCCCGGCCGTCGACATCGCGCAGGTCCTGCGGTTCATCAACGGCAACGACCACTTCTTCCTCAACCTGGTCATGCCCGCCGCCAAGTGCGCCGCCGACGCGGCACGCGACATCGCGGGCTCGAGCATGGTCGTGGCCATGGCTCGCAACGGGACGGAGTTCGGGGTGCAGTGCTCGGGCACGGGAGACGCGTGGTTCACAGGCCCCGCCGGTGTGCCCGACGGGCTGTTCCTCTCGGGCTACGGCCCACAGGACGCCAACCCGGACATCGGCGACTCGACCATCACCGAGACCGCCGGCATCGGCGGGTTCGCGATGGCCGCGGCACCGGCCATCGTGCGGTTCGTCGGTGGCGACGTCACCGACGCCCTGGCGTTCACACTGGCGATGTATGAGATCGCGCTGGCCGAGCACACGGCGTACCAGATCCCGATCCTCGGGTTCCGCGGTACCCCGGTGGGCATCGATGCCACGCGGGTCGTCCGCACCGGCGTCGTGCCCGCGGTCAACACCGGCATGGCGGGTCGCGAGGCCGGTACCGGTCAGGTCGGTGCCGGGTTGGTCGAGCCACCGATGGCGTGCTTCGTGGCCGCCGTCGAGGCGCTCGCCGAGCGGGCCGAGGAGCCGCCGCCAGCAGCGGAGCGAGAGGTCGCATGACGTGAAGCCCCCACCGTTCGCCTACCACGCGCCGACGACCGTAGACGAAGCGCTGGCGACCCTGCACGACCTCGGTGACGAGGCCAAGGTCCTCGCCGGCGGACAGAGCCTGATCCCGCTCCTGAACATGCGCCTGGCCGCGCCGGCCAACCTGGTCGACATCAACCGCATTGCCGCGCTGGACCACATCGACGTCGACGAAGACGCCGTCACGGTGGGCGCTGCCGTACGGCACGCGGCGCTCGAACGCCACGAGGCCGCCGACCGCGCCGCCCCGTTGCTGCGTCAGGCGCTCCGGCTCGTCGCCCACCCGGTCATCCGCAACCGCGGCACGACCTGCGGCAGCATCGCGCACGCCGATCCCGCGGGCGAGATGACGGCCGTGCTCGCAGTGCTCGGCGGCACGGTGCGGATCGTCCGGCACGGCAGTGAACCGCGCGACGTCTCGCCCGCGGACTTCTTCGTGGCCCCGCTCGAGAGCAGTCTGGAGCCGGGCGACATGGTCGAGTCCGTCCGATTCCCGCGTCAGCCCGACGCCGGCGGGAGCGCGTTCGTGGAGATCGCACGCCGTCACGGCGACTATGCGCTGTGCGGCGTCGGGGCGACCGTCACGCTCGATCGTGACGGTGCCGTGTCGACCGCACGGGTCGGGGCCATCAGCGTGCATCCCACGCCGCTGGTCGTCGACTGCACCGATGCCGTCGTTGGCTCCGCTCCCGACGACACCGCGTTCGCCGCGGCCGCGGAGCTCGTCGACGACGCGAGCCGGCCGGAGGCGGATCTGCACGCCACGGTGGCCTACCGTCGGCATCTGACGCGGGTCCTGACCCAACGCGCGCTGCGGCGGGCGACGGCGCACGCCAGAGCACGGACAGCGTTGTCATCGGATGCGGAGGTCACCGATGTCTGACCAGACGTCAGCACGCCACGGCGGCGCGTACCGCGGTCAGACCATCCAGGTCACCCTGCGCGTCAACGGCACGACCCACACGGTGGACGTTCCGGCGCGGCGGCTGCTGAGCGACGCGCTGCGCCACGACCTGCGGCTGACCGGCACCCACGTCGGATGCGAGCACGGCGTCTGCGGCTGCTGCACCGTGCTCCTCGACGGTGCGCCGGTGCGCAGCTGTCTGATGTTCACGGTCAGTGCGGAGGGCCACGAGATCACGACCGTCGAGGGGCTCTCGCCCGGGCGCCGGCATGCCGGCGCCGGGGCGGATGACGACCGTGACGATCAGCTCCATCCGATCCAGCGGGCGTTCCAGGAGTGTCACGGGCTGCAGTGCGGGTTCTGCACGCCCGGCTTCCTCATGTCGGTCGCCGGGTTGCTGGCCGGCAACCCGGATCCCGACCGCGACGAGATCGTCGAAGGCATCTCCGGAAACCTGTGCCGCTGCACCGGCTACGCCAACATCGTCGCCGCGGTCGAGCGTGCCGCCGAGCTCCTGCGCGCGGACGAGCCGGTCGGCGCGGACGCCGACGCCGTTCCTCGCGCCGACGCCGGCGAGGTGGCCTCGCACCATCCGCCGCCGGAGGCGGTCGCGACGGCACCGTACGCACCGGCCGGCGATGCCGTCCCCGGCGACCATGACGACGCCGGCGACACGAACCGCGACGAGGACGAGGGGGACGGGTCGTGACGACGCAGCAGTTCGGCGAGGCGATCGCCCGTCGCGAGGATCCGCGCCTGCTCCGGGGCGACGGTCGGTACCTCGACGACCTCGGTCACGACGCGTACGCCGCCGCGTTCGTGCGCAGCCCCCATGCGCACGCGCGGATCACCGACATCGACGTGACCGATGCCCTGGACCTCGACGGCCTGATCGCGATCTACACGCACGAGGACCTACCGGGCCGGCTGGCGGACCCGCTACCGCTGCTGATCCCGCACCCCTGCCTCACCGCGCCGCGGACCGGGTACGCCCTGGCGCCGGAGGTGGTCCGCCACGTCGGCGAGCCCGTGGCGATGGTGGTCGCCACCGACCGCTACGTCGCGGAGGACATCGCCGAGCGGGTGGTCGTGACCTACGAGCCCCTCCCGGCCGTCGTGGGCGTCGAAGCCGCCGCCGCGGCCGACGAGGTGGTGCACGACGGCGTTGACGACAACGTCGCGGCCCACCTCGTGCAGGAGGTCGGCGACGTCGACGCGGCGCTCGCGGAAGCCCCGCACCGCCTGGAGCTGCGTTGGGAGATCGAGCGCAGCGCCAGCACGCCGCTGGAGGGCCGCGGCGTGTATGCCCGGTGGGACCCCGACGACGGCCGCCTGCGCGTCTACTCGTCGACCCAGACGTCGACCAGCGTACGAGCCGTGATCGCGGCGGTGTTCGATCTGGCCGATGTCCACGTCGAGGTCATCGCGCCCGACGTGGGCGGTGGGTTCGGCGTCAAGATCATGCACCCGTGGCCCGAGGAACTGCTGGTCCCATGGGCGGCGATGACGCTCGGCCACGAGGTGAAGTGGACCGAGGACCGCCGCGAGCACTTCGTCTCGAGCGCGCACGAGCGCGGCCAGGTCCACGAGGTCACCGTCGGCTACGACGACGGTGGCCGGGTGCTCGCGCTCGACGTGCGGTTCCTCCACGACAACGGCGCGTACACGCCGTACGGCGTGATCGTCCCGATCATCACGTCGACGCAGCTGCCCGGGCCGTACCGGTTGCCCAACTACCGGGTCGAGTTCTCGAGCCTGTACACCAACACGGTGATCGTCACGCCGTACCGTGGCGCCGGCAGGCCGCAGGCCGTCTACTCGATGGAACGCACCATCGACGCGATCGCGAGGGAGCTGGGGTTGGACCGGACCGCGGTGCGTGCCGTCAACCTCATCCAGCCCGACGAGTTCCCCTACGACCTCGGGCTCATCTTCCAGGACGGGCGGCCGGCGATCTACGACTCCGGTGACTACCCCGCTGTGCTGCGCAGGCTGAAGGACCTGATCGGCTGGGACGGCTTCGCCGAGCGTCGCCGTGACGCCGCCGAGCGGGGGCGACGCATCGGCATCGGGATGGCCTGCTACGTCGAGGGGACGGGGGTGGGGCCGTACGAGGGCGCACACGTCCATGTCGAGACCAGCGGTCGCGTCATGGTGTCGACCGGGCTGACGACGCAGGGGCAGGGCCACGAGACCGCGTTCGCGCAGATCGTGGCGACCGAGCTGGGCGTACCGCTCGAACAGGTGCACATCACGACCGGCGACACGCGTCGCTTCGGGTACGCCGTCGGCACGTTCGCGTCACGGGCGGCGGTCATGAGCGGCAACGCGATCGCGTTGGCCGCGCGGGCGGTCGCCGAGAAGGCCCGCCTCGTCGCAGGCAGGGCACTGGAGGCCAACCCCGAGGATCTCGAGATCGTCGACGGCGTCGTCCGGGTCAAGGGCAGTCCGGAGGAGCGGATCCCACTCAACCAGGTGGCGGTGCTGTCGAACCCGTTGCGCTACTCCTTCAGCAAGGCGGCGCAGGCGGCGACCCAGTTCTCGCTGCCCGCCGATCCGGACGATCCGCCGGTCCGCGACGGGGAGGAACCCGGTCTCGAGGCGAAGGCGTACTACTCGCCACCGCGGTCGACGTTCGCCAACGGCATGCACGCGGTGATCGTCGAGGTCGACCCCGAGACGGCCGACGTGTCCGTGCTCGACTACGCGGTGGTGCACGACTGCGGCAACCTCATCAACCCACGGATCGTCGAGGGGCAGATCCACGGGGGTGTGGCGCAGGGGATCGGCGGAGCGCTGTACGAGCGGATGGCGTACGACGAGCACGGGCAACTGCTCAACGCGTCGTTCATGGACTTCCTGATGCCGTATGCCAGCGAGGTGCCGCCCGTGCGCACCGACCACCTGCAGACCCCGTCGCCGTTGAACCCGCTGGGCATCAAGGGCGCCGGCGAGGCCGGTGTGATCCCGGGTGCGGCGGCCATCGCCGCGGCGATCGAGGACGCGACCGGGCTGCCCGTCAGACGGATGCCGTTGTCACCCGACGAACTGTTCCGACTGCTCGACACCGACGGGGAGGCGGTGCTCGCGCCGGTCGGCGCGCTCGGCAGCAACATCGCCCACCTCGAGGAGGTTCATCGAGCATGAAGGTCAACGGCAGCCACGTCGTGCACGCGCCGAGGCAGCGGGTCTGGGACGCGCTGCAGGACCCCGCCGTGCTCGTGCGGACCATTCCCGGCTGCCAGGAGCTGGCCGAGGCGGGGGACGACACCTACACGGCACGGGTGCACGCCGGCATCGCGTCGATCAAGGGGATCTACGACGGCGAGGTGCAGCTCACCGACCAGGACCCGCCCAACTCGTACACCCTGCGCGCGACCGGCAGTGGCGGGCCCGGCACCATCGACGCGACCGCGGTCGTGACGCTCGTCGAGGACGGCGACGCGACCCGCGTCGACTACGACGCCCACGCCGTCATCGGCGGCCCGATCGCCGGCGTGGGTCAGCGCGTCGTCGTCGGGGTCGCCAAACGCAACGCGAAGAGCTTCTTCGACGCCGTCGACGGCCACCTGGCCGACCGTGGTGAACCGGCGGTCGGCGTCACGCCCGATGCCGAGGACCGGGAGCCGGCCACCGGGGCCCCCACACGGCCCGGACCGCGCGACGGCGTGGTCCACTACCGGCCGCCGGAGCCGCCACGACCGATCAGCATGCTCGCCCAGTTGCTCTCCGCCGCCCTGGTCGGCGCGGCGATCGCGCTGGCCGGTGTCGCGGTCGGTCAGCGGCGCCGGACCTAGACGCATCTGGCAGGCCGTCATGAACGACCGTCTCCACGAGCTCAGCGCCACGCAGGTCGCTTCAGCCATCCGCACCGGTGACGTGACGGCGACCCAGGTCGTGACCGCGTGCCTCGACCGCATCGCCGAGCGCGAGACGCAGGTGCGGGCGTGGGTGCACGTCGACCGCGATGCGGCGCTCGCCGCGGCACGGCTGCGCGACGAGCAGGAGCCCACGGGACCACTGCACGGCGTGCCGGTCGGCATCAAGGACCTCATCGACACGGGCGACGCGCCCACGTCCTACGGGTCGCCGATCTACGCCGGACACCGACCGGCGCGGGACGCGATGTGCGTGCAGCGGCTGCGCGATGCCGGCGCCGTGGTCCTCGGAAAGACCGTTACGACGGAGTTCGCGCTGTTCCACCCTGGACCGACGGCGAACCCGTGCGACCTGACCCGGACCCCGGGCGGCTCGTCCAGCGGATCGGCAGCGGCGGTGGCCGACCGCATGGCGCCTCTCGCGCTGGGCACGCAGACGGCGGGCTCGATCGTGCGGCCCGCGTCGTTCTGCGGCATCTACGGCTTCAAACCGACGTTCGGCGTCATCGGCACGACGGGTGTCAAGCCGATCGGTCCGAGCCTGGACACACTCGGGCCGCTGGCCCGGAGCGTCGACGATCTTGCGGTCGCCGCCGGCGTCATGGCCGACGGTGCTCCGTGGGACGTGCCGTCGGCGCCTCCAGCGGTCGCGTTCGCGCGGACGCATCAGTGGGAGCAGGCCGCTGCGGCCACCCGGGACGTTTTGACGGCGCTCGCCGAACGCCTGGGGTTGCCGCACATCACACTGCCCGACGAGTTCGCCGACCTCGTGGACGCGCAGGCGCTGATCATGGGCGTCGAGGTGGTCACCGCGCTCGATGCCGAGCACCGGGCGCATCCGGAGGTGTTGAGCGAGGACCTGCGCGCTCTGCTGGCGCAGTCACGCGCGATCCGGCCGGACGACCTGGAGGAGGCGCGGGCGTTGGCGGACCGCTGTCGCGGCGCGCTGCCCGCAGTGTTCGCGCAGCACCCGGTCATGCTCGTGCCGAGCGCGATCGGTGAGGCGCCCGAGGGTCTGGGCGCGACGGGTGATCCGGTGTTCTGCCGGATGTGGACGCTGCTCGGCACGCCAGCCGTGGCGGTGCCAGGGCTGCGCGGCCCGGACGGTCTGCCGCTGGGCGTCCAGGTCGTGGGCGACCGCAACGACGACGGCGCTGTGCTGGCCGCAGCGCGATGGCTGGGCGATCAGCTCGCGAAGGAGCCGGTGTGACGCTGCGGATCGGTGTCGACACGGGCGGCACGTTCACCGACGTGGTGGCGTTCGACTCCGCGTCCGGCACCGTCACCATCACCAAGACGCCGTCGACGCCCGACGACCCGGCGCGCGGATTCATGGCGGGGATCCGCAAGATCCTCGCGCGCCTGGGCCGCGACGGCGACGGCGTCGCGTCGGTCAGCCATGGCACGACCGTCGCCACGAACGCGCTGCTGGCCGACGACTACGAGGGGCTGGGCTTCGTCACGACCGCGGGCTTCCGGCACCTGCTCGAGATCGCGCGGCAGAGCGTGCCCTCGGGCTACGGCAACTCGTACTTCTGGGTCAAGCCACCGCGCATCGTGCCGTTGCACCATGTGCGAGAGGTGCCCGAACGGCTCGGTCCCGACGGCGAGGTCGTGCGCGAGCTCGACGTCGACGCGGCCGCGCAGGTCGCGCGCTGGTTCGCCGCGAAGGACATCGCGTGCGTCGGCATCAGCTTCTTGCACAGCTACGCCAACCCCGCGCACGAGCAGCGGGTCCGCGAGATCTTCGCCCGCGAGCACCCGGACTGCACCGTCTCGATCTCGTCCGACGTGCTGCGGGAGTACCGGGAGTACGAGCGCGCCGTCACCACCCTGGTCGATGCGTTCGTCAAGCCACGGGTCGGCCGCTACGTCGCGCAGATCCGGTTCGGCCTCGACGAGGTCAGGCAGGGCGTCCCGTTCTACGTGATGAAGTCCAACGGCGGGGTCATCTCGGCGGAGGAGGTGGCGCAGCAGCCGATCACGACGATCCTGTCGGGTCCGGCCGCAGGTGCGCTGGGAGCCGCGGTCATCGCCGACGCCGTCGGTCATGACAAGGTCTTGACGCTCGACGGCGGTGGCACGTCCACCGACGTGTGCGTCGTCACCGCCGGGGAGCCGGCGCTGACCACCGAGGGGACGGTGGGGCGCTTCCCTACCAAGGTGCCGATGATCGATGTCGTGACAGTCGGTACCGGCGGCGGATCGATCGCGTGGCAGACCGCCGACGGCGCGCTCAAGGTCGGTCCACGGTCAGCGGGCGCGGATCCGGGACCGTTGTGCTACGGCACCGGTGGCACCGAACCCACCGTGACCGACGCGCATCTCGTGCTGGGACGGCTGCCGGACGCGCTGCTCGAGGGGGAGATGGCGCTCGATGTCGACGCCGCGCGTGGGGGAATCACGAAGCTCGCCGGCGCGTGGGGCATCGACGATGTCGAGCGTTGTGCCGAGGGTGTGCTCGAGATCGCGGTGTGGAACCAGGCCAACGCGATCCGCCAGGTGACGGTGAAGCGTGGGCTGGACGTGCGCGACCACGTGCTCGCGGCATTCGGTGGCTCGGGACCGCTGCAGGTGTGCCGACTGGTCGACCTGCTGGGGCTGTCGGCGGCGCTCGTGCCCGCCAACCCGGGCAACCTGTCGGCGTTCGGACTGCTGACAGTCGACGTGCGCAACGACTTCGTGCAGACGTTCGTCCGCACGAACGCGGATCTCGACGTCGGCGAAATCGCAGCCGTCTACGCCGGCCTGCACGACCGCGCGGCCGAGGCATTGCGCGCGGAGCGGTTCGACGGGGCCGATCGCACATACCTCCGCCAGGCCGACCTGCGCTACGCGGGCCAGGCGTCGGAGGTCCGCGTGGATGCACCCGGCGGCACGATCGATGACGCGTTCACGACCGAGGTGGTGCGCCGGTTCCACGACGCCCACGACGCCACGTACGGCTACTGCTACCGCGACGATCCCTCGCAGGCGATCGAGTGGGTCAACGTACGGGTCAGTGGCATCGGTCCGATCGAGCGCCCGAAGGTGCGTCGTCTGGCGACGGGCGACGGCGACGTGGAGCGCGCGCGCATCGGCGTGCGTCCGGTGCACGTCGACGGCCGGTGGCTCGACGCGGATCTGTACCGCCGTGCCGACCTGCTGGCCGGTGATGAGGTGATCGGCCCCGCCGTCGTCCAGGAGTTCTCGTCGACCGTGCCACTCGCGCCCGGGTTCGTCGCGCGCGTCGACGACCTGGCCAACCTCGTCATCCGGCGCCGGGAGGGGGCCGCGTGAGCACCGCACGCTCCGACATCGATCCGATCACCATCGAGATCGTCGAGGGCACGCTCGCCTCGGTCGAGGCGGAGGTCGAGGAGGCCATCGCCCGGACCGCCCGGTCACCGATGATCCGCGACGCGCACGACTTCCGCGCCGGCATCCACGACCGGCGCCTGCGCAAGCTGACGGGGCGCAGCTACAGCGCGCTCGTGCATCCGGTGGTGCGCGACTTCCCGTTGGACACGATGCGTCCCGGCGACGTGTACTTCCACAACGACGTCTACACGTCGGAGGGCGGCATCGGCCACCTGCCCGACCTGTGCGTCACGGTGCCCGTCTTCGATCCCGGTGATCGGGTGCGGGCGAGCGCCAGCGAGCCGGGGGGTGGGGACCGGCGGGTGCGGGCGAGCGCCAGCGAGCCGGGGGGTGGGGATCGGCCAGCCGACGCGCCGGAGGTGGTCGCCTTCGTCCAGGCGTTCGGTCACCACGACGACATCGGTGGCGCGGTGCCCGGGTCGATGCCATCGGACGCGACGGAGGTCTTCCAGGAGGGCCTGATGGTCCCGCCGATCAAGCTGTGGGACGCCGGCGTTCCCAACCGGGCGGCGCTGCGGATCATGACGCGGAACTCGCGGATGCCCGACCACCTCGCCGGCGACCTGGATGCCGAGGCCAGCGCCTGCACGATGGGCGCGCGGCGGTTGGCGGACCTGTTCGCCCGGTACGGCCGCGACGTCGTCGAGGCGTGCTTCGACGCGATCCTCGACCGCACCACCGAGACGTACCGGCGCGAGATCCTCTCGAAGATCCCCGACGGCACGTTCGTCTGGGAGGACTACGCCGAGCACGACGGCGTCGACCCGCCGAGGCTGCACGGCCAACGGATCACCCTGACGAAGTCCAACACCGGGATCGTCATCGACTTCACCGGGACGTCGCCGCAGGCGAAGGGCCCGATCAACCACGCGGGCGACTACGCCAACGGCAACTTCCTGGCCAAGTGGCTCGCGCCGATCCTGCGCAACCTCGCCGACACGCCCGAGCGGATGGCCGAGTTGGACGTCAACGAGGGCGTCGTGCCCCTGATCGAGATGCGCTTTCCAGACAAGGGCACGCTGCTGACGCCGATCTTCCCTGCACCGACCAACGCGCGGACGTTCGTCATCCTGCGCCTGCTGGGTGTGCTTGCGGGCGTGCTCGCCAAGGCGACGGGTGGGCGCATGCCGGCCGATCAGGAGACCATCCGCTACACCGGCGTCTACGGCGACGACGAGGACGGGCGCCCGTACCTCATGCGCGAGGTGCTCGGTGGTGGTTCGGGCGGGCGCTGGTACGCGGACGGGGAGGACACCATCCACGTCGTGCCCGACTCGCGCAACATCCCGGTCGAGTTCGCCGAGAGCCGGCACCCGTTCCGCGTCGAACGACTGGCGCTGGCGACCGACTCGGGCGGACCGGGCGATCACCGGGGCGGGCTCGGGTACGACAAGTGGATCCGCATGCTGCGCGACGCGAGGTACATGTCGATCGCGGACCGCTCGATCCTGTCGTGCTGGGGTGTGGCCGGGGGGATGGCCGGCGCACCGTTCCGCGTGACGATCGACCCGAGCGGCCCCGACGAGCGGGAGATGGAGGGCCTGACGTCGGGAGAGCCGATGCGGGCCGGCGAGGTCGTGCGGATCCGTACGACGGGCGGCGGCGGGTGGGGTGACCCACTGGACCGTGACCCGGATGCGGTGCTCCTCGACGTCGTGCAGGGCAAGGTGTCGCGTGAGGCGGCTACGCGGGACTACGGCGTGGTGCTCGCCACCACCGACCCGACGCGGCGGTGGCCGCCGACCGCGGTCGCGCCCGTCGCGGTGCCCGACGAGCCGGTCGACGTGGTCGACGTGGGGGCCACGGCGGCGCTGCGCGAGCGCCTGCGCACCGAGCGGGGCGACCGGCCATTCTTCGATCGGGGCCCCGGCTATCCCCGCCTCGCGGACGGCGCCGACCGTTCGCCGTTCGATGACCTGTCCGATGCGGAGCGTGCCGCGCTCGCGCGCGGTGACGACGCAGGGGGTGGGTGATGGCCGGACCGTTGGCCGGCGTACGGGTCGTGGATCTCACCCGCGCACTCGCGGGACCGTACGCCACGTTGATGCTGGCCGATGCTGGCGCGGACGTGCTGAAGATCGAGCGCCCCCGGACGGGCGACGACACGCGTGGCTGGGGACCGCCGTTCGCCCATCCGCCGGACGGCGGCGGTGGTCGCGTGTCGACGTACTTCCTGTCGATCAACCGGAACAAGCGCTCGATCGAGCTGGACCTCAAGGACGACGGCGGTCTGCGGCGGCTGCGTGACCTGATCGCCGACGCCGACGTGCTGGTCGAGAACTTCCGTCCGGGCGTCATGGAACGTCTGCACCTGGGGGAGGAGGAGCTCCAGGAGCTGAACCCGCGGCTGGTGTCGCTGTCGATCACCGGCTTCGGCCGGGGCGGCCCGCACGGACATCGTCCGGGGTTCGACCAGATCCTGCAGGGCGAGGGCGGCCTGATGAGCTTCACCGGTCCCGTCGGCGGGCCGCCGACGAAGGTCGGCGTGCCCATCGCCGACATCCTCGCCGGCATGTTCGGCGCCTACGGTGTGGTCGCGTCGCTGTACGAGCGTGAGCGCAGCGGCCGTGGTCAGCGCGTGCACAGCTCGCTGCTCGGCGGGATGATCGCGATCCACACGTTCCAGGGCACGCGGTGGCTGGTCGCCGGTGACGTGCCGGCCACCGGTGGCAACCGGCACCCGTCCATCCAACCGTACGGGACCTTCCGCTGCGCTGACGGACGCATCAACCTCGCCGTGGGCTCGGAGGGCCTGTGGCGCCGGTTCGCGCCCCTGGTGGGCCTCGACCCGGACGACGAGCGGTTCGCCAGCAACGGCGACCGCGTCGCGCGTGTCGACGAGCTCGAGGCGCTGATCGAACAGGCGCTCACGACGGACGGAGTCGACCCCTGGCTCGCACGGCTCGACGAGGCGGGCGTGCCCGCGGGGCGCATCGCCGGGCTCGACGAGGTGTACGACTCACCGCAGGTCGCCCATCTCGGCCTGGTCGACGAGGTCGAGCATCCCACCCTCGGACCGGTCCGCCTCCCGGGTCCGCCGGTGGCCTACAGCAGATCGCAGCGCGAGCCGCCGACACCGCCGCCGCGGCTGGGCGAGCACAACGGGCAGGCGTGGAGGGTGCCGGATGGGTGACCGTGCCGGTCACTCGTGGTCGTGCCCGGAGCTGCGATGACCCGGCGGGTGTCCTCGGCCGACGTCATCGACGCCGTCGCCGGTGGCTTCGCGCCGTGGGACGACGACCTGCGATCGGGCGATCCGCTGCACTTCCACGACACGCGCGGCTACGCCGACCGGCTGGACGATGCGGCAGAGAGGGCGGGCACGTCGGAGGCCGTGGTCACGGGGCGGGCGCGCATCGCGGGCCGACCGGCGGTGGTGATCGTCGGCGCGTTCGAGTTCCTCGCGGGTACCCAGGGGATCGTGGTCGGCGAGCGGGTGGCCCGCGCGTTCGATCGCGCCGCCGCACAGCGGTTGCCGGTCGTCGGGCTGCCGACGTCCGGCGGCACCCGCATGCAGGAGGGCTCGCTGGCGTTCGTGCAGATGCTCAAGATCGCCGCGTCGGTCGGTGCCTACCGGCGCGGTGGTGGGCGGTACATCGCGTGGCTGCGTCATCCGACCACCGGCGGGTCGCTTGCGTCGTGGGGGTCGCTCGCGCACGTCACCTGGGCGCAGCCAGGTGCGCTGATCGGTCTGACAGGTCCACGGGTCATCGAGACGACCGAGGGCGCCGCGCTACCCGATCACGTGCAACGGGCGGAACATCTCGCCGAGCACGGCGTGGTCGACGAGGTCGTCACGGCACGCGCACTGACGACCCGGTTGCCCGCGGCGATCGATGCGCTCGGCCCGGTGACACCCGGCACTCACGCGCCGCGTCACCCCTGGCCCGACGATCCGGTGCCGACGCCCGGCATCGGTCCGCCGACGAGGGCGGACGCGTGGACGGCGGTCGAGGTGTCACGGCGCGGGGACCGTCCCGGCCTGCGCGCGCTGCTGGCCGGTACCGAGGACTTCGTCCGGCTGGCCGGTGATGGCGCGGGCGGACGTGACGACGGGTGCGTGACCGCGATCTGTCGACTGTCGGGCACCCGTCTCGTGCTGGTCGGTCACGACCGGCGACCGGGGGAGCGGGGCGCCGGTCTGGGAGCTGTCGGCCACCGGGCGGCACGCCGGGCCATGGGCGTCGCCGGTGAGCTCGGCCTGCCGCTGGTGACCGTCGTCGACACCCGGGGAGCCGCGGCCTCGGCCGCCGCCGAGACGGGTGGGGTCGCGCGCGAGATCGGCCTGTCCATGATGGCCATGGCCGCGCTGGCGGTGCCGACGGTGGGGGTGCTGCTCGGCGAGGGGTCCGGCGGGTCCGCGCTCGCGTGGCTTGCGGCCGACCGCGTCGTCGCCGCCGAGCACGCATGGCTGGCACCGATCGCACCCGAGGGGGCGTCGGCGATACTGTTCCGGTCGGCCGACCACGCGGCGGACATGGCCCGCCAGCAGGCGATCACCGCATCCGCACTGCGCTGGGCCGGGCTGGTCGACGACATCGTGCCGGAGTACGACGGCTGGATCGGCACGCTGCGCGACCGGGTCGGCGACCACTTGACGTCATTGACGGCCGTCCCCGCGGACGAGCGCCTGCAGCGCCGCGGCGAGCGGCTGCGCCGCCTCGGCACACCAGCCTGACGCACGGCGACCCGGCCCCGGACGTGTGGTCGGACGCGCCGCGAGCTCAGAGCAGGGACCGGTACAGGGCGGCTGTGCGTTCGGCGATCGAGGACCACGAGAACTCGGCCAGGACGCGCTCGCGGCCGGCGCGCCCCCACGCGGCGGCCCGAACGGGATCGCTGACGAGGTCGTTGATCGCGGTCGCCAGGTCGCGGGCGAACTGCTGCGGGTCCGCGGGCGTCCCGTACCCGCCGCCGCCCGAGGCGAACTCGACCAGATGTCCCGTCCGGCCCTCGATGATGATCTCGGGGATGCCACCGACCGCGGATCCGACCACCGCAGCCTCGCACGCCATCGCCTCGACGTTGACCAGGCCGAAGGGCTCGTAGATCGACGGGCACACGAACACTGTGCTGTGGGTGAGGATCTGTGTCACGGTGGCCCGCGGCAGGTGCTCGGCGATCCACCAGACGCCGTCGCGTGCGGCACGGAGCTTCTCGACCTTCGCGACCACCTCGTCCTGCAGTTCCTGCGTGTCCGGCGCACCCGCGCAGAACACGAACTGCGCGGCGGGTACGACGTGCGCGGCGGCGTCGAGCAGGTGCGTGAACCCCTTCTGCCGGGTGATGCGACCCACGAAGGTGACGATCGGGCGTGCGAGGTCGATATCGAGCTGCTCGAGCGTGTCGGTGTTCGGATCCGGCCGGTACTCGTCGGTGTCGATCCCGTTCGGGATGACCGTGATGCGGCCGGGATCGGCGTCGGGGTAGCTGGCCAGCACGTCCTCGCGCATCTGTGCGCTGACCGCGATGACGGCGTCGGCGTTGGTGATGGCCGTGCGTTCCGCGAACGTCGACAGCTCGTAGCCGCCGCCGAGTTGCTCGCGCTTCCACGGGCGCTGCGGTTCCAGGCTGTGCGTCGACAGCAGGTGGGGGATGTCGTACGCGAGCTTCGACAGGTGCCCGGCGAGGTTGGTGTACCAGGTGTGGGAGTGCACCAGATCGGCGCCCTCGACCCCGGCGACCATCGCCAGGTCGGTCGAGAAGTGGCGCAGCGCGGCGAGGTGCTTGGCGTCGCCGTCGAGCGCGGACCACGGTCCGTACGAGGCGGCGACCAGCGGATCGTGACGCTCCGCGCCGAAGCAGTGGACCTCCACGTCGAGCAGAGGCGCCAGCGCCCGCGACAGGTACTCGACGTGGACGCCGGCGCCCCCGTAGACCTCCGGTGGGTACTCGCGGGTCAGCAGCGCGGCGCGCACCATCAGATCCCCGCCCGCCGGCTCGCTGCGCTCGCCCTCACCCGGCAGATCCCCGCCCGCCGGCTCGCTGCGCGCGCCCTCATGCCTCGACCTTGTCGCCCTTGCCGATCACGACCACGCCGCCGTCGGACACGGTGAACCGCTCGCGGTCGCGGTCGACGTCCACGCCGATCTGCGCCCCTTCCGGAACCTGAACGTTCTTGTCGATGATCGCGTTGCGGACGACGGCGTGACGGCCGATGTTCACGCCGTTGAGCAGCACCGATGCGGACACGTCGGAGTAGGAGTGGATGCGCACGCCGGGCGACAGCACCGACCGCCGCACGACGCCGCCCGACACGACGACACCCTGGCTGACCATCGAGTCGAGCGCCTGGCCGCGGCGGCCCTCGTCGTCGAACACGAACTTGGCCGGAGGGCCCGGCTCGTTCCACGTGTAGATCGGCCACTCGCGGTTGTACATGTTGAAGTCAGGGTCCACCGAGATCAGATCCATGTGCGACTCGTGGTACGAGTCGAGGGTCCCGACGTCGCGCCAGTAGTCGCGGTCGCGGTCGGTGGAGCCCGGCACGTCGTTGTCGGAGAAGTCGTACACGTACGCCTCGCCGCGCTCGACGAGGGCGGGAATGACGTCGCCGCCGATGTCGTGGTCGGACTCGTCGTCCCTGGCGTCCTCGGACATGATGCGTCGCAGGGTCTCGATCTCGAAGATGTAGTTGCCCATCGACGCGAAGACGTGGTCGGGGTCGTCTGGCAGCGGTTCGGGGTTCTGGGGCTTCTCGAGGAACTTGGTGATCCGTCCGTCCTCGCCCGCCTGGAGCACGCCGAACTGGTCCGCATCGTCGACCGGCACCCGGATGCCGGCAACGGTCACCCCGGCGCCGGAGTCGATGTGCGCCTGGAGCATCTGCCTGGGGTCGATGCGGTAGATGTGGTCGGCCCCGAAGACGATGACGTGCCTGGGCTGCTCGTCGTTGAGCAGGTTGAAGTTCTGGAAGATCGCGTCCGCCGATCCCTGGAACCAGCGGTTGCCGCGGCGCATCTGCGCCGGTACCGGGGTCACGTAGTTGCCGAGCAGCGGCGACATCCGCCATGTGAGGGCGAGATGTCGGTCCAGGCTGTGGCTCTTGTACTGCGTGAGCACGACGACCTTCAGGAAGCCGCCGTTGGCGAGGTTGGACAGGGCGAAGTCGATGAGCCGGTACTGGCCGCCGAAGGGAACGGCAGGCTTCGCCCGCTCGCGGCTCAATGGGTACAGCCGCGTTCCCTTGCCACCAGCGAGGACCATCGCGAGAACGTCACGTGATGCCATGTGATCGACCGTACCCAACGATTGGCGAAGGTATCGTGCACAGGGCAAACGGAACCCCGAATCGGTCGTGAAGGAAGGGCGACGGATGGTGCAGCCCACGAAGTACCTGCTCGACGAGGCGTCACTGCCCGAACGTTGGTACAACATCGTGCCCGATCTGCCCGCGCCGCCGCCACCGGTGCTGCACCCCGGGCGGCTCGACCCCGTTGGTCCCGACGACCTGGCGCCGCTGTTCCCCATGGCCCTGATCGGCCAGGAGGTGTCGAGCGAGTCGTACATCGACATCCCCGAGCCCGTGCGTGACGTCTACCGCCTGTGGCGCCCGACCCCTCTGATCCGCGCGCGACGGCTCGAGCGGGCACTGGGTACGCCCGCGAAGATCTTCTACAAGTACGAGGGCACCAGTCCCTCGGGCTCCCACAAGCCGAACACCGCCGTGCCGCAGGCCTTCTACAACGCCGAGGAGGGGATCCGGCGGCTGACGACTGAGACGGGGGCCGGCCAGTGGGGCAGCGCGCTGGCGTTCGCCGCGGCGCTGTTCGGCCTCGAGTGCGAGGTGTGGCAGGTCGCGGCGAGCTACCACCAGAAGCCGTACCGCCGATCGATGATGGAGGCGTTCGGTGCGACGGTGCACGCGAGCCCGTCCGATCGCACCGCCGTCGGACGGGCGATCCTCGACGCCGACCCCGACAGCCCGGGCAGCCTCGGCATCGCGATAAGTGAAGCCGTCGAGGTCGCCGCGTCCGACGAGAACGCGCGGTACGCACTGGGCAGCGTGCTCAACCATGTGCTGCTGCACCAGACGGTCATCGGCGAGGAGGCACTGCTGCAGTGCGCCGACGCGGGTGAGACGCCTGACGTGCTCATCGGTTGCACGGGCGGCGGCTCCAACTTCGCCGGTCTGTCGTTCCCGTTCCTCCGCGAGAAGCTCGCAGGCCGCAACGACGTCCGCGTCGTCGCCGTCGAACCGGCGTCGTGCCCGTCGCTGACGCGTGGCACGTACGCCTACGACTTCGGCGACACCGCCGGCATGACCCCACTGGTCAAGATGCACACGCTGGGTCACGATTTCGTGCCCGACCCCATCCACGCCGGAGGGCTGCGCTACCACGGCATGTCGCCGCTGCTCAGCCACATCTACGAGCTGGGCCTGATCGAGGCGCAGGCGCGACCCCAGCGGGAGTGCTTCGCCGCCGGCATCCAGTTCGCGCGGACCGAGGGCATCATCCCGGCACCCGAGCCGACGCACGCGCTCGCGGCCCTCGTCGACGAGGCGCGTCGCTGCGCCGAATCAGGCGAGGCGAAGGTCCTCCTGACAGCGCTGTGCGGCCACGGGCACTTCGACATGTCGGCCTATGACAGCTACCTGGCGGGCGAACTCGTCGATCACGAGTATCCGCAGGCCAAGGTCGACGACGCGCTGACTCGCCTGCCCGCGGTCCCCGCCTGACGCAACCCGAACCGTGGCGACCCACGCCGGCGTCCCGGGGCGGGCTGCCACGCTGAGCCGCGAGCGGGACCCGGCGTCCCGCGGCGCTCAGCGAAGGTGGCGATCGAGCCAGTCGAGCACCTCGCCGTACCAGACGAGGGAGTTGGCGCGACCCTCGACCCAGTGGTGCTCGTCGGGAAAGTGCAGCAGCCGGGCCGGGACGCCCTTGGCGCGGAGCACGCCGTAGAGCGCGAGCCCCTGGTCGATCGGCACACGGTGATCGTTGTCGCCGTGGATGACCAGCGTCGGAGTGGTGTAGTCGGCGTAGTGCGCGGCGGGGGAGCTTCGGAGCGAGGCCGCGTGGTCCTTCCACGGGGCGCCGCCCAGCGCGTCGGCCCATCCGTACGTCCAGTCACCAGCCCACATCCCGCCGAAGTCGGTCACCGCGGCGTGGGCGACCGCGCAGGCGAACCGATCGGTGTGCGCCGCCAGCCACGTGACGAGGTACCCGCCGTACGACCCTCCCGTGATGGCCATCCGTTCGGGATCGACGGCGTCCCGGGCGATCAGCGCGTCGGTCGTCGCGTGGATGTCGGCCGCCGGCAACGTGGGCCACTCGCCGTGGATCGAGCGTGTGAACGCGTGGCTGTACGAGGTCGAGCCGTGGAAGTCCACCGTGGCGACCAGATGGCCCCGGCTGGCCACGACGGCAGCGTTCCAGCGCCACGACCACGCGTCCGCGAACAGCCCGTGCGGCCCTCCGTGGATCAGGTGCACCAGCGACGGCGGGCCGTCGGCGGTCCCCCCGGGCGGGTGCAGCAATCGGACGCCGACGTCGTCGCCCGCCGCCCCGGTGACGACGAGGTCGGTGACCATGCCGAGATCACGGCCCTCGAGCGCGTCCGCGCACAGGTCGGTGACGAGCGTCGTCGTTGCGCCGATGCGGACCACCTCCGGCGGTGCTGTCAGCGCGCTGTGCAGGGCGAGGACGTCGTCGCCGGCGGGCACCGGCGACGTCAGCGAACCGGGCGACGAGGTCGCAGGTCGCAGGTCGCTGACGCGTTCCCCGTCCGCGAGCGGGTGCGCGGAGCGCTCGCGCACGGTGCACAACACGCCCCGCCCCCTGCGTTCGGTGGCGAACACGACCTGTCCGGCGGTCGTGACCTCCCACGCGTCGGGTTGGAGGTCCCAGTCGTCGAGCAGTGGCTCGCGGTCGCCGGTGCCCGGGTCGACGACGAACAGATCGCACGGCGACGCGTAGAACTCCAACTCACGTTGGAAGCCCGCCAGGATGCGGCCGTCCGGCAGGAAGCGGGGCCGCCACACGTGCGCCGGGGCTTCGGGGGTCAGGCACCGTGACGGGCCGCTGCCGTCGGTCGGTGTGACGTGCAGCAGGTAGCGCGGGGCATCGTCGTCGTCACGGACGGCGCACCACGCGACCGTGCGCCCGTCAGGGGAGACGGCGACTTCGTCGCCGGGGTCGCCGAGGCCGGGCAGCATCGCGAACCCGACGTCGCCGGTCAGATCCACCGGGTCCGTGCCGGGCCGGTCGAGGTCGACGCGCAGCAGGTGCATCGTCGTCGCGTCGGTCAGCCACGTGTCCCAGAAGCGGTACAGCCGACGTTCGGTCACGTGCGCGGTGTCGGCGCGTCGCTCCTGAGACTCCCGGTACGCGCGCGTGCCGCCGAGTGACGGATCATCGGTGGACAGGCGTGCCGGGACGATCACGCTCCGCTCGTCGGGCAGCCAGACTGGACGTCCCGCGACGCCCAGGGGCAGGTCCGTGACGCGCTGCGCCTCTCCGCCGTCCAGCGGCAGCACGTGAACCTGCGACCTGTCCTCGTGCTCGCGCACGAAGGCCAGCAACGCACTCGACGGCGACAGGGCCGGGGCGGTGGCCGACGCGTCCTCGGTGGTAAGCGGCGACGGGCCGTCGACGCCGACGCGGTACAGCCGCGTGACCGGATCGTCGCGGGTGGTGTCGGTGACCGGTACGACCACGACCCGACCCCTGCGGTCTGTGACCGGCCGACCGACCCGCGGCAGCGCCCAGAGGTCCTCCGGGGTCAGCCGGTCCGACGCGTCGTGCGAGGGGTCAGATCGAGTCACTGCGGGGCATGGGCTTGTGCAGGTGCGCACGGGCATCGCCGAGCACGCGGACGATGTCCTCGGGACCCTTCACCCTGCGCTGGATCACCCGGCGGTGGTGCGATCGCAGACTGCGGAGGTCGCCCAGCGCCTGCGCCCTGATCAGCGTTGCGAAGCCGTGATCCTCGGTCGGGATCTCGACGTCCCCGGCGGGCACGTCGACGAGTTGGAGCACGACGACCGAGTTCGGTCCACCCTTGTGCAGCTGACCGGTCGAGTGGAGGAACCGCGGACCCCAGCCCGCCGTCGTGGCCACCCGCAGGCTGTCACGCACGATCATGCGCAGCTCGGTCAGACCCGCGGCGACCTTGCGGTCCGGTGGCAGGTACGACTGGATGCTGAAGTAGTCACCGGGCCCGATCGAGTCCAGCAGCTTCCCGAGGTCGCCGTCCTCCGGGTCGGGCAACGCCGTTCCGGCGGCCACCTCGGCGAGCACGTCGTTGGTGTTGCGCTTGCTCTCCGCGACGTTCGGCTGGTCGAACGGGTCGATGCCAAGCAACACCCCGGCCAGTGCCGTGGCCATCTCCCATCGCACGAACTCGCCACCGAGGGCGTACCGGTCGTCGAGCGTGATGCGGAAGACGGGCAGCCCGGCGTCCTCGAGCGCCTCGATGCCCGGTACGGGATCGGCGGCGTGGTCGATCACGACGAATGCGCGGTCGTCGCCGTACACCAGCGGTGACGCGACCGGCTCACCGACGACGGGCACGATGCCGGTGCCCTGCTTGCCGGTCGACTCTGCGATGAGCTGCTCGAGCCAGTCACCGAGGCTCGCCAGCACGGGCGATGTCAGGATCGTCAGCTTGTCCCGGCCCGAACGGGCGAAGCCGCCCATGAACGCCCCGAGCATCAGTGCGGGGTTGTCGGCGCCGGTCTGGGATGGCCCGCAGGCGGTGAGCATCGACTGCCCCGACCGCCAGATGGCGCCGACGTCGACGCCGAGCAGCCTGGCCGGCACCATGCCGAACAACGACAACGCGCTGTAGCGCCCGCCGATGTCGGTCGGGTTGCGGAACACCGCCCGCCAGCCGCGCACCGTCGCCTCCTTGTCGAGGTTGCTGCCCGGATCAGTGATGGCGACCAGGTTGCGGGTGCTCGGCACGTGCCGCTCGGCGTACAGGGCGAACGCCCGGGTCTCGGCGGTGGTGCCGGACTTCGACGAGGCGATGACCAGCGTCGAGTCCAGGTCGTCGGACGGCAGGACCTTGTCCACCACGTCGGGATGGGTGGAGTCGAGCACGACCAGCGTGCGCGCCGACGCGTCGGCGAACACGCGTGAGAACACGTCCGGCGCGAGGCTGGAGCCGCCCATGCCGGCGACCACCACGCGGTCGATCCCGTCGGCGTCGACACCTGCGGCGAGGTCATCCAACGGCGCGTTCCACGCGGGGTCGCCACCGGCGACGTCGAGCCAACCGAGCCGCTGCGCGATCTCGTTCTGAACGTCGGCATCATCGCTGAACACGCCGGCGTCACGGTCCCACAGCCGCTGGACGGTGTCGGCCTGCTGCAGATCGATGACGGCTTCCCGCATGACGTCGTACCGGGCGTATAGATCGGCGGGCTTCATGATGGCTCCTGCGTGGGTTGTGTGTGACCGGGGGTCGGATCCGGTGCCAGCACCTTGTACCCGGCAGCCCCACCACGATCACCTCACCGTCGCACTCGTCGCTCGTCATGTGTGCCGACGACGCGGGCGCCGTCGCCAGGCACCGGTGACGTCATCGGCGCCCGTGGGGAGTCGGATCCGCGGCGGACCCACGATGTAGCGTGGCGCGCCGGCAGGGTCGACGAACGGAAGCGGTGTGGCAGCGAGCGACGTGCTGGTACTGGGCGCGGGCCCGGCCGGCAGGGCCGCTGCCGCCGCGTGCGTGCAGGCCGGCCTCGGCGTGCACCTGTTGGCACCGGCGCCCCACGCGACGTGGACGCAGACCTACGGGGCCTGGCTCGACGAGCTCGGCGCGGCGGGGTTCCCGACCGTCGCGGGACATCAGTGGGACACCGTGCTCGTGCGCACGTCACAGCCGGCGCTGCGTCCAGTCGGCCGTACCTATGCGCTGATCGACAACGACCGCCTGCGTACGACGCTGACCGACCGCGCCCGTGACGCGACGACGACCGCCGGCCGCGCGAGGGAACTGGTGACCGCCGGCGACCGCCTGGTCGTCACGACGACGGCGGGGGAGCGGCTGGCGGCACGGGCGGTCATCGACGCGACGGGTCATCCGCGGTTCGCCGGGCGCACACAGGCGGCTGGGCTGGCGTACCAGACGGCGTTCGGGATCGTCGCGCGGTTCGACCGGCCACCGATCCCACACGGCACGATGTGCCTGATGGATCTCGATGCCAGTGCCTTCGGCGACGACGACCCTCCGACGTTCCTCTACGCGATGGATCTCGGTGACGGCACGTGGCTGGTCGAGGAGACCTCACTGGCAGGGCGTCCGGCGGTACCCCTGGGGCTGCTGCGCCGACGCCTGGAGCAGCGGCTCGCGCACCTCGGGTGCACGGCGACCGACGTGCTGGCGACCGAGCGTGTGGCCTTCCCCATGGACGCTCCGGTGGCGCGATCGGGTCCCGCCGTCGCGTTCGGTTCGGCGGCCGGCATGATCCATCCGGCGACCGGCTACCACGTCGCCACGGCGCTGCAACGTGCGCCCGCGCTCGCTGCCGTGCTGCGCACGGCGTTGTCCGGCGGCGCCGACCTCCACGCCACCGCCCGTGCCGGTCACCGCGCGGTGTGGAGCCATGACGACCTGCGGCGCGACGCGTTGTACCGGTTCGGGCTCGACGTCCTGCTGACGCTGGACGCTCGCCAGACACGGGCGTTCTTCGCCGGGTTCTTTGCGCTACCCGCATCCGACTGGCGTTCGTACGTCTCCCGTACCGCCTCGCCGCTGCGGCTGCACCGCACGATGATCGCGCTGATGGCACGGGTCCCGGCTGACGTCCGACGCCGGGTGGTGCGCGCGGTCGTCGCGGACGGCGCGTGGCGCCGCCTCGGTCCGCTCGTGCTGCCGGCGGCGGTCAGCGGTTGACGGACCGCCAGACCGTTCCCTCGGGTGTGTCGCGCAGCTCGATCCCGGCTGCGTCGGCCGCGTCCCGCAACAGGTCGGCCAAGGCGAAGTCACGCCGGTCGCGCAGCCGGTCGCGCGCATCGACGACCGCGTCGATCATCCCAGCGATCCGAGCGGTCGGATCGGTCAGGCCGTCCGCGGCGGCGGCGCCGAGCCGCACGATCAGACCGCGCAACGTCTCGCGCGCGCGGTCGCCCTCGTCGGTCTGGGTGGTGTCGGCCGACCACGAGGCGATCGCGGCCTCGAGCTCGAGGATCGCCCCGGCGGCCTCCGCGCCGTCCCCCCGCCCGAGCGCGGCATCGAACGCGCGTGCAGCCGCCTTGGCCCGCTCGGTCAATGTCATCGTCGCTGCGTCGCGGTCGCCGTCAGCGGCGCCGTCACCCCCGGGTTCGGCGTGCCTGGTCAGATCGACGGACAGCGGGCCCGCCTGCTCCGTCGTGAGCGACCCGAGCGGCATCTGCGCACCGCTCGGAATGGTGCGCAGGACAACCCCGTCCCGTCGGACGGTGACACCGCCGCGGCCACGCACCGTCGCCGCGTCCGCATCGAGGTCGAGGATCAGCGCCGTGTGCTCGTCGACGCCCAGCACGTACGTGCCCGCGTCGAGCTGACCCTCCATCTGCGCCAGGCGGCGCGCGCCCAGGTAGCAGAACCGCGTGTCGTGGGTGCCGCCCTCGGCGTTGTCGAAGTGTGGGATGACGGCGGCGTCGATGCCGGCGACCCCGAGCAGGTCCAACCCGTCGACCCAGTGGGGCGCCTGCCCGACCTTGTAGATCTCGTAGACGGGTACGGCCGCGCGCCCGAGCCCGACCGCGGCGGCGCTGGCGAACACGACGACACCACCGGTGCGCAGCTTGTCGGCGACGACGTCGGCGAACGCCGAGCCGCGCCACTGCTGCAGCGCATAGGTCGGACTGCCCGGTCCCGCGAAGACGTAGCCGGCGGTCTGCAGCCGCGCCGTCTCGGTCGCGACGGTCATGTCGCCGTCGGACGAACGCAACCCGATCGGCGTGATGTCGCGTCCGACGTTGTGCGCGAAGTACCCGACGGCCCGTTCACTGATCTCGTCGGCGTTCTCCTGGAATCCGTACGGGGTTTCGATCAGCACGGCTGGCACGTCCGCGGGAAGCTGTGCCAGCAGTTCCTTGTGCACCGTGACCATCGTGGGCGCGGTCTCGCCGGAACCCATGATCGCCAGGATGCGAGGCAACGGGGGCATGATGTGCGACTATCCCCGACGCGGCGACCGCACCGCGACCGGCGTGCCGGACGAGAGACGTTGCGGGATCGTGCGCCTGCTCACCATCGGTCACCTCACATGCGGTCGGCCGTGACGTGGTCGGCTCCAAGAGTACGCACCGACGTCGGTGGCCCGCGGGCCACGTGACACGCATCGTCGGTGTCGCGATGGGAACAGTGGCACCCGCAACGTGAGAAGGAGAAGCACACATGGCGCTACGATTGCCGGGATCAACGCCCACGGTCACGTCGGCGGGCGGTCATCTCGCGGGCGCGCTCAACGATCTCGTGACGGCGACGGGCCGGTGGCTGGCGCTGCAGCCCGCCGCGCAGGAGATCCCCGTCTACGCCGAACGCGCGCGCCGCGCGTCGTCGGAGACCATCGGACACGCCACCGACTGGGCAGGTGCCACCGCGTCGCGCGCCCGCGACGCGACATCACAGGCCGCCGGCACTGCGCGGACCCAGCTCATCAACCTCGTCGTGGTCGCAGTGCTGCTGTGGTGGGTCGACCGGCTGCTCGCAGGCTCCGACAGCGGTTAGACCGCCCGCCGTCGCGTGAGCGCCCGGGCACCCGCGAGGTTCACGGTCGATCGAGTCGAACAACATTCCAAGGACGCATTCCCCACGGACGCGGTCTACGGTCCGACCGACGGGGCGACCCTGCGGCTGATCACGTGCGGGGGTCGTTCGCCGGAGCTACGACGACAACGTCGTCGTGTTCGCCACGCTCGTGTGACGGCGAGCCCGGCCGACGTCGCTCACGTGACGGTGGCGATGTCGAGGATCCCGCGGAGACCCATGTCGCGAGCGAACTCGTCGGCCGATGCGAGCAGCCGATTGGCGCGCGCAGGGTCGTGGTCGAGCAGCATGCGGCCGTGCGCGGCATCGCCGAGCGCGAGGTAGGCCGGTGCCCGCATGCGCTCATGCAGTTCGCGGGCCTGCTCGAAGCAGTCGTCCGCCGTGCGCGCCTCGCCCAGGAGGCCGTGCAACATGCCGCTGTAGAACGCGCCGGCCGGGAACGGCGCCCACGGCACTCCTGACATCAGGTGGCGCACCGGCTCGATGGCGTCGATGAACGGCGCGGCCCAGTCACGGTCGCCAAGCGTGACGACGGCGGTTGCGCCGGCCGCCAGCCCGATGGTCCCGAGGAACAGCTCAGGCAGCCGGGCCAACCTCTCTCTACGCACACGCTCGAGCAGCGCGCGGGCCGCGCCGTCTGCGCCCGCGTCGGCCTCGACCCATGCCAGCGTCAGCCGCATCGGCTGCCCCCCGTACCGCTCGTAGGCGGCCACCGCGCGCTCCCGCGAGTCAGCGACCCGACCGTCGAGCCAGTCGGCCAGCAGCAGCTGCCATCCGTGGTTGCCGACCGACGCGTCGCCCCAGGCTCCGACCTCCAGCGCGTGGTCGGCGAGCTTGCGGGCGTCAGCCGTCCGCCCGTCAAGCAACGCCACACAGGCCGCCAACTGTGTCCCGACGGTGGCGTCCCCCGCCGCGAGCCGCGGGTCGGACAGATCGAACGACGCCGCAGCCTCGCGGTAGGCGGCGCCGTCGGCTCGCCAGAAGTCAGCGGACGAGATCCCGACCAGGTCACCCGGTGCCACGGCCAGCGGCACCGCTGTCGCGGTCGCGCCGAGCTCACGACGGACCTCGTCAAGCTGATCGATGGCGAGTGGTGCCGTGATGGCGACGTGTCGCGCGACCAGCACGGTGGCGAGCAGCGCCGGATCACCCGAAACACGGGCGCGGGCCACGGCGTCGGCGGTGATGCGGTCGCGCTCGGCCAGCCCGGCGGTGAAGATCGAGAACGCGGCGAGACCAGCCTGCAGCGCCGCGCGGCGGTCCTCGTCCGTGGGCGGGCACCGGCTGATCGCCAGTCGCAGCAGGCGCTGCGCGGTGTCATCGGCGTTATCCACCCACGGATTGCCGCCCCAGCAGCGCAGCGCCGCACGGGACAACAGGTCGAACCGTCCCTCCTGGTCAGCCAGGCGAGCGGCCTCCTCGAAGTGGGGGACGGCCTCGGCCAGACGCGACGCGTGGTTCAGGCACTCACCCAGCTCGATGTGCAGTCCCGCGCGCAGCTGTGGCATCGCCGAGAGATCGACGCGCAGCGCATGCTCGAGCACCGCTGCGGCCTGGTCCGGCTCGCCGGCGGTCAGCGCGGTCCGGGCGGCGTCGCGGGCCGCTCCGACCGCCGTGTCGACGCCGAGCAGCGGCGCCGCCCGCAGCATGTGGGCGGCCACCTCCGTCCCGGGTGCTCCATCCGCGCGGAGGACGTCCGCAATCGTCGCGTGCAGGCGGGTGACGCGCGCGGCGGACGGACGTGTCGCCAACGTGTCGGCGATCAGGGCGTGGCTGAACTGGAACCTCTCCGGGTCACCCGACACCTCCAACAACATTCGGGCGGCGACCGCCTCCTCGGCGGCTTCGAGCGCGGCGGCGCTGTCGAGGCCGGCGACGCGGGCGACCAGTTGCAGGTCGAACCCGTGCCCGACCAGGGCGCCGATGGTCAGGAGCCGGGTCGTGTCGTCGCGCAGATGCGTCGTACGCTCCGTCACGAGATCCCGGACTGACGTCGGCACGCCCGTGTCGCCGCCTCCGGCGCGCGCGCGGCGTATCAGCTCGACGGCGAAGAACGGGTGCCCGCGCGTACGTTCCCACAACTTCTCGGCGTCGAGGCTCGAATTGGACCGCGATACGAGGTCGGCGATCGTCGGAGTGGGCAGCCCTTCCAGGCGCAGAGCGGTGACGCCCGGAAGTCGTTCGAGCGCGCCGGTCGTGACCTGCCTTCCACCGGTCGGGACATCGCGGTACGTCGCGATCAGACAGGCCGCGCCGAGATCCGGGACACGCAGCAGATGCTCGAGCAGCGCCGCGCTCATGGCGTCGGCCCACTGCAGGTCGTCCACGACGATCAGCACAGGCGTGCGTCGCGCCGCATTTCGGAGGAGGTTCGTCAGCCCCGTGAACAGGCGGAACCGCTCGGCGTCCTGGTCCGCGTCCCGTGGACCGGGGTCATCGGCGAGGAAGCCCAGGGCTGCGATGTGGCGGGCCAGCTCCGGAGCGAACACGCCCGCGTCCGCCGCGACGATGGAGCGGTCGACCTCGGTGACATAGGACGCCGCCACGTGCTGGAGCGGTTCGAGCGGCGTCGTCGCATGGCGCTCGCACCGGCCGGCGAGCACCAGCCCGCCGTCGTCGACCACGCGGCGCGCCATCTCCACTGCGACCCGTGTCTTGCCGGCGCCGGGCTCACCGCCGAGCAGCACGGCGCGCCGCCGCCCGTCCCGCGCCGCCCGCCATGCGTCCTCGAGCACGGCCAGCTCGCCTCGCCGACCGACGAACGGGAACTCGTCGTCCACCACCAACCCGGTGTCCGGCGCAGGTGGCGGCGGTAGCCGCCGCCAGTCCAGCGCCCAGCAGTGGATGGGCGTGCCCAGGCCTTTGAGCGTGCGGGGTCCGCGATCACGCAACGGATGCTGTGACCACGAGCCCGCCAGCGCGCGGACGACGTCGGCGACCAGGATCTCCCCGTCGTCGGCCGCGGCCACCAACCGTGCCGCTTCGATGACGGGTGTGCCGGAGACGTCATCGTCGGTCTCACGGACATCGCCCGCGCTCACGCCCACGCGTGCGTCGATCGGCACATCGACGCGTTCGGCGAGCGCATCGAGACGCGCGGCCAGCCGGCCGGCCGCGCGGAGCGCGTGGTCGGCGGCCGGGAACACCGCCAGGATCCCATCGCCGAGCCCCTTGACGATCCTGCCTCGCTCGGATCTGATCACGTCGGCCTGCACGACCTCGGCACGCGTCAGGACGTCCTCGGCGTCGCGTTCGCCCAGTGTGGTCCGCAGCCTGGTCGACTCGACGATGTCGGTGAACAGGACGGTCAACGTGTCGAGCCGCTCGGCGTGCATCCGGTTGGATTCTACGGTCGACCGCCGGATCCACCCATGGCGTTTCGATGTTGGCGGATCGGGTGGCTGGCGCGGCTGTCACGCGTCGTTGTTGCGGTCCTTGCGCACGCGCCTGATCGGGCGGGTCTCGTCATCGTCGTCCTGCGCCGCCATCGGGGCCGTCAGATCGGGCTCGAATGCGCGCGTCTCATCATCGTCCGATGCATCGCTTGACCGGTCCGAGTCCGCCGGTGGGGGAGGAAGGTCCGAGGTCGACCGGATCACCAGATCCTCGGCCTCGCGCTGGCGTCGGGCTTCCTCCTCGGCCTCGCGTTGGCGTCGGGCTTCCTCCTCGGCGTCGCGTTGGCGGCGGGCTTCCTCTTCGGCCTCGCGCTGGCGGCGGGCTTCCTCCTCGGCTTCGCGTTGGCGGCGGGCTTCCTCTTCGGCTTCGCGCTGACGCTCACGCTGCTGCTGCGCCTCGTCGCGCACGCGGACAGCCTCGTCGTCCAGGCGGGTGAGTGCGCGCTCCCAGCGGTCGCGCATCGGTGCGATGCCGCCTCCACCGACCGCAACGACGGTGACACCGACCACGATCGCCAGCACGGCGTAGAACAGACCGGTGACGATCGTCGGCGCCACGGCGAGCTGGTCCAACGCTGCGAAGACCCCCAGGCCAACGATCAGGACGTACGCGGCGGTCGCCAGCGCGCCGCCGTAGGACAGGCCACCGATCAGCGCTCTGATGATGTCGCGTACCGCCGCAGCGACGGCGGCCGCCACGATGAGCAGGGCGATGGCGACCACGATCCGCGGGACGAAGGCGATCAGCCGCTGCAGCAGCGACGAGGCCGGGTTCGGGCCGAAGATGCCGAAGGCGAGCTGCAGCACCAGCAGCATCAGCCCGTAGAACACGAGCATCGACAACAGCCCGCCGACGTCGTGGCCGGACCGCGCCAGCGCCTCCCGGATGCCACCGCGATCGAGCGCCCGCCCGACGCCGAACCGCTCCAGCAACGCATTGACCGCCCGCTGCAGCGCCCGTGCGACGAGGTAGCCGACGAACAGGATCGCGATGAACGCGAGCAGCTTGATCAGCAGCTCGGCGGTCCCGATGAGCGTCGGTCGGACGAGTTCGGTCTGGGCGAGGACGATCACGGGTGCTCCTGCGGTCGGTGTACGCCGATCAGCGTTGCCGTGAACGTCCCCTGGCACGCATGCGCCCGCACGTGCGGGGATCGGCAGTGAACCTGCGCGGTGAGCCGTGAGGCGGATCGTCGCCCAGGGCGCGGCCTTCAGCCGTCCGTCAGGCGGAGGACCGTGCCCTCGAGCGACAACGCGTACAGCTCGAGATCCGCATCCTGTCCATACGACACGAGCGATGGCACGCGAACGTCGAACGCCCGTTGCTGCACGACCGCCCCGTCCTCGACGACGATGGCCCGCACGACCCCGTCGCAGAAGTCGCTGTAGACGTACGCACCTTCGAGACCGGCGACGTCATCGCCGCGGTAGACGTAGCCACCGGTCACCGAACAGCGACCGTCGTGTGGGTACTCGAACACCGGCGGCACGGCGTCCGGCGCCGGCGCGTCGGTCAACCGTTGGGTGCCCTCGAACGCGTTCCACCCGAGGTTCGTCCCGCCCGCCCGGTCGAAGGGCAGGCGGTCGATCTCCTCGACCGCGCTCTGACCGACGTCGCCGATCCATACGTCGTCGGTGTCGGCGTCGAACGAGAACCTCCAGGGGTTGCGCAGCCCGTACAGCCACAGCTCGTCGCGGCCGTCACCGTCCACGAACGGGTTGTCCGCCGGGATGGTGTAGGGCGCGTCCGCCGACGGCGACGGGTCGATGCGCAGGATGCCGCCCAGCAGCGTGGACCGGTCCTGGCCGTTGCCGCCCGGGTCGTTGGCCGAGCCGCCGTCACCGAGACCCAGGTACAGCAGGCCGTCGGGACCGGTGACCACGTTCCCGCCGTTGTGGTTGCTGAACGGCTGCTGCACCGACAGCAGGTTGCGGCGGTCGCCCGCCGCGTTCCCGTCCAGCGTGTAGGCATCGAGCTGACTGTCGCCGGCGAGGTCGGTGTAGGACACGTACAGCGTGTCGCCCGCCGGCGAGAACGCCAGTCCCAGCAGACCTCGTTCGCTGTCGTCGGTGGTCTGATCGGTGATGTCGAGCACCGGTGTCGCAGCGGCGGTGCCGTCGACCACCCGCACGACCCGGCCGGCACGCTCCGCCACGTACAGCGCATCGTCGCCAGGACGGACCGCCATCGCGATCGGACCGTCCAGCTCGACGACCGGTCGGGCGACGAGGGTGACAGCGGCCAGGTCGGGGTCCGCCCGCTCATCCCGATCGCTCGACGGCGCCGGCTCCGGCGTGCGTGACGCGGCGGGGATGGACGACGGTGCTTGTGCCGATGGTGTCCCGACCACCTGCTCGGACCCGCCGGTGCCGCCGTCGACCGACGGCGAGCACGCGGTGCTCGCGACGATGACCGCCGCGACCATCGCCGTGCGGCGCGATCGGAGTGACACCCAGCCATGATGGCATCCGAACAGGTGCCGATCGGCATATGAGCGATCGCCCGGGGGCACAGTCCGACGAGACTTCCGCACCCGATCTCGACCCGGACTGGAGACCACATGTCGTCGGTGGACGTCCTCCTCGCAGCCGCCGAGGGCAGCAGTGGAGGAGGCGGAGGCGGCGGCGAGCCGCTGTGGGTCTGGGGCGCGTTCTTCGCGCTGATCGCCGTGCTGCTGCTGATCGACCTCAAGGTCGTGATGCGTGAGGCGCACGAGGTGTCGACGCGCGAGGCGGCCATCTACAGCGCGGTGTGGATCGCGCTCGGGGTCGCGTTCACCGGCGTGATCTGGGTCTGGATGGGTGGTTCGGCCGCCCAGGAGTACATCACGGGCTACCTGATCGAGAAGAGCCTGTCGATCGACAACGTGTTCGTGTGGGCGGTGCTGTTCACGTTCTTCGCCGTGCCCAAGAAGTACCAGCACGGTGTGCTGTTCTGGGGCATCTTCGGCGCGGTCGTGTTCCGGCTGGCGTTCATCTTCGCGGGTGTGGCGCTGCTCAACTCGCTGAGCTGGATCGTGTACGTGTTCGGTGCGTTCCTGCTGTACACCGGTTACAAGCTGTTCACCAGCGACGACGTCGAGATAGATCCAGAGAACAACCCCGTGCTCGTGCGGATCCGGCAGTGGCTGCCGGCCACCGAGGACTACCGCGGCGACAGGTTCTTCGTCGTCGAGAACGGCAAGCGGATGGTGACGCCGCTGCTGACCGTCCTCGTCTCGATCGAGTTCACCGACATCCTGTTCGCGGTCGACTCGATCCCGGCGATCCTGGCGATCACGAAGGACCAGTTCATCGTCTTCAGCTCCAACGCCTTCGCCATCCTCGGCCTCCGCGCCCTGTACTTCCTGCTCGCCGGCATCAAGGACAAGTTCATCTATCTCGACAAGGGACTGGGGGTCATCCTCGGATTCGTCGGCGTCAAGTTCATCGCCGAGGGCGTCGGCGGTGAGCGCTTCCACATCCCGACCTGGACGTCGCTCGCCGTCATCGCCGTCGTGCTCGCCCTCACGTTCTGGCTGTCGTGGCGGCACCAACCGGACGATGTCGAGGGCGACGCCGACGCCGGCACGGAGACGAAGGACGCCGTGACCTCGGAGGGCAGCGGCGACTAGACCGGACCCGACCTGCGATCCAGGCCGCCGATGCGCCCCGGCGGCCCGCGTCGCATGCTGGTGCCGTGCCTTCGGATGGTTCCGCCGACGCCCGCACGCGCCTGTCACGAGGTGGCCAGCTGGCGCGCCTGTCGGCTGCGGCTGGCAAAGGCCTGCTCGCGGCGCGTCGTGCACAGCGCCGCGGCGACGTCGCCGGCGTCGGGCTGTCCCACGACGACATCGCCGACATCGTGCTGGACACGCTCGGCTCGATGAAGGGCGCGGCCATGAAGGCCGGTCAGCTGCTGAGCTACCTCGACCTGCCCGTGGACGAGGCCACCGCCGCCCGCTACCACGACCGCCTGTCCGAGCTGCAGGACGCGGCGGCACCGTCGGACGCGGCCACGATCGCAGGTGTGATCCAAGCCGAGTACGGCGCTCCCGCGGACGAGGTCTTCGCCGCGTGGGAACCGACGCCGTTCGCGGTCGCCTCGATCGGGCAGGTGCACCGTGCGCGGCTGGACGACGGCTCCGAGGTCGCGGTGAAGGTGCAGCATCCCGGTGTCGCCGAGTCGACGCTCGCCGATCTCGCGAACCTCGAGCTGCTCGTTCCGATGCTCCGGGTCCTGAACCCGCGACTCGAGCCCGGACCGCTGCTGGCCGAGGTTCGCGCCCGCCTCGACGAGGAGCTCGACTACCAGACAGAGGCCCGGTACCACCAGGCCTTCGCCGAACGGTACGACGGGCACCCGTTCGTGCGCGTGCCCAGGGTGCACCATGACTGGTGCCGGCCCCGGGTGCTGGTGACCGACTACGTCGACGGCGGCGCCTTCGGCGACGTGGCGCGGACCTGTGACGACGCGACGCGCAACCGCTATGGCGAGATCATCTTCCGGTTCGTCTTCGGTTCGCTGTACCGCTTCCGGATCTTCAACGCCGATCCGCACCCTGGCAACTACCTCTTCCCAGGCGACGGCACCGTGGTCTTCATCGACTTCGGCAGCTGCAAGACGTTCAGCACCGCCGACCGGGAACGCCTGCATGCCGTGCACCGCGCCGTGCGCGACGACGAGGCGGCGCAGCTCGACCGTGCGATGCGTGGTGCCGGGCTGCTCGGCGGCCGGTTCGGCGGGGACTTCGACGTCGTGCGCGACTGGTTCCGCCTGATGCACCGGCCGATGGGGACCGACGAGCCATTCACGTACACGACGGCGTATGCGCGCGAGGTCACCGCCGCCAGCATGGACCCCGACGCGGGCTACGTTGAGACGCTTCGCCAACTGAAGATGCCGGCGTCGTACCTGATGCTCAACCGCATCCAGTTCGGCCTCACGTCCCTGTTGGCCCGGCTCCAGCCGACCGCATGCTGGGGCGACATCCTGCTCGAGATCAGCGAGGACGGCGAGCCGACGACCGAGCTCGGCTGCATCGAGCACGACTTCATGGCGTCGTCGCCGTACCGGGCGTGACGCTACGGCGTCACCTGCAGTGGTCGGATGCGGCCCTTGTCCTCCATGCGGATCATCACCCGCGTGATGTAGCTCGCCAACTGACCACGTGTCACGGATCCGCCGGGGTCGAAGCGCCGGTTGCCGACGCCGTTCATGATGTCGGCCGCCGCCACGGCGTTGATGGACTCCTCGTGCACCGACGCGTTGTCATCGCGGAACTGGTTGCCGCCGAGTGGCAGCGCGGTCCGGTTCATGAACTGATACGAACGGTCGAGCAGCGAAGCCATCTGCGCGCGGGTGACCTTGCCGCACGGCTCGTACCGCGCGTCCACGTAGCCCTGGAGGATCGACGTCTCGTTGAGGCGGGCGACGGACCGCTCACCCGGGCAGTCGGCGGACGCGTCCTTGAAGTCCTCGAACCGGGCATCGCCCGCGCGCGGGAGGCTCCTCAGGTTGACCCCGTTGGCCTCGAGGCGGTTCGCAGCGTCGATCATGTTGGCCATCGCGATGGCGGCCTGGCCCCGCGTCACCGCCTCGCCGGGGGAGTAGAGGGTCTCCGACGTGCCCCCGACGATGACCGCGGCGTCCATGCAGGCGATGGCCGCGTCGTGCGTCGGGCCGACGTCGTCGTAGGGCGTGGTGTCGGGCGCGGCCGCGCAGAAGTCGCTGGTCACGACCACGGTCTCGCGGCTGGCCTGAAGGCCCTGCTGCGTGCCGGACCGCGACTGCTGGCCACCGCTGCTGCCGGACTGGCCGGCGTCGGAGGCGTTCTGCGATCGGTTGGACCCGTTCTGTGACCCGCTGTTGCCATCGCCGGTGCTGGCCGGGCCGGAGTCCGATGATCCGCCGTTGCCGTCGCCGCCGTTGCCGTTGGTGCCGGAACCGCCCGACGCCGGCGGGACCTCGACCGGTTCGCCACCCAACAGCCCGCCGCCGATCTGGTTGCCGGTCGCGTTGACGCCCAGGTAGATGGCCAGGAGTATCAGCAGTACTCCGAACACCTGGTCAAGCTTCATCGGTCGGTCGCCATCTCCGCGGCTGGGTGGTCGATCACCCTCACGTACCCGCACAGGCTAGTCCCACATGCCTGTCGGACCTGGCAGGCTCGACACGGGCCGCGGGCGGGCGTGCATCCCACCGACCGTCTAGCCTGCAGGGATGGCTGCAGGTCGTCTGGATGCGATCCGGGACACGTTGGATGCGGTGCTGGCGGAGGCCGAGGGTGTCGGGGCGGCGGCTGCGGGCACAGCGCGGACGCGGCCGCTGCGGGGTGGACTGACCGCCGCTCGTGCCGTCGACCTGTTCGTCGATCAGCTGCGGTCGCGCGAGCTGGACATCGCCGCCCGTCACCTTCGCGCCGCCGGTCGTGGCTACTACACCATCGGTAGCGCCGGACACGAGCTGAACGCGGTGCTCGGCGCCCTGCTGCGACCGACCGATCCTGCGTTCCTGCACTACCGGTCCGGTGCGTTCATGATGGCCCGGGGCCGTCAGACCCAAGGATCCGACCCAGTGGGTGACGCCGTGCTGTCGCTGCTGGCGGCCGCCACCGATCCGGTCTCGGGCGGTCGTCACAAGGTCTGGGGCAGTCGCCCGTCATGGGTCGTGCCGCAGACGAGCACGATCGCCTCGCACGTGCCGAAGGCGACCGGGTTCGCCTTCGCACACGACTTGGCGGTGCACATCGGCGTCGACGTCGGCCTGCCGGACGACGCCATCGTGCTGTGCTCGTTCGGGGACGCGTCCGCCAACCATGCCAGCGCGCTGGCGGGCATCAACGCAGCTCGGTACACCGCCCGGCTCGGCAGCGGCGTGCCGGTCCTGTTCGTGTGTGAGGACAACGGTCTGGGGATCTCGGTCCGCACGCCATCCGACTGGATCGCGGGCAGCTTCTCCGGGCTGCCCGACCTGACGTACGTACGCGCGTCGGGTGAGGTCGACGAGGTGTGGGAGCGCGTCGAGCAGGCCGTCGCACACTGCCGGACGCGTCGCGCGCCGGTGTTCGTGCACCTGCCGACCGTCAGGCTGGGCGGCCATGCGGGCAGTGACGTCGAATCCGCGTACCGGTCCGCGCGGGAGATCGCCGACGACGTGCGGCGGGACCCGCTGGTCGGTGTCGTGCACAGGTTGCTGGCGACTGGCGCCGCGGGCCCGGAGCAGCTGCGGCGCGTCATGGGTGATGTGCGCGCCGAGGTCGACCGTGCCGTCGACCGCCACGCCGATCAGCAACCGCTGCGCGACCGGTCGCGGATCATCGCGCCCATCGCGCCGTTCTCGGGGGACACGGTCGCCCGCGAGGCCGGCGGCAGCGCCGACGTGCGGCAACGTCGGGCGCACTTCGACGACCAGTTGCCCGAGCAGGCGACGGCGCCGTCGCGGCGCACCCTCGCCGCGTGCATCAACGCCGCGCTGCACGACGAGATGCTGCGGCGGCCGGACGTCATCGTGTTCGGCGAGGATGTCGCCCGCAAGGGTGGCGTCTACCACGTGACCGCCGGGCTCCAGGAGGCGTTCGGCGCGCGCCGTGTGTTCGACACGCTGCTCGACGAGACCACGGTGCTCGGCGTGGCGCAGGGCGCTGGCCTGCGTGGGCTGTTGCCGGTCGCCGAGATCCAGTACCTGGCGTACCTGCACAACGCGATCGATCAGTTGCGGGGTGAGGCGGGCACCACCGGGTTCCTGTCCGACGGACGATTCCGGTCGCCGATGGTCGTGCGCATCGCGAGCTTCGCGTACCAGCAGGGCATCGGCGGGCACTTCCACAACGACAACGCCGTCGCGGCGCTGCGCGAGATCCCGGGCCTGATCGTCGCCGCACCCGCACGGGGCGACGACGCCGCGAAGATGCTGCGCGGCGCGATCGCGATGGCTCGGGTCGACGGTCGGGTGGTGTGCTTCCTCGAACCGATCGCGCTGTACCACGCCAAGGATCTGCACGACGGTGACGACGCCTGGCTCAGCGACTACCCGCCGCCCAGCGACCACCTGCTGCCGGGCACCGTGGGCGTCCACGGCGCCGCCCACGACGACCTCGCGATCCTGACCTTCGGCAACGGGGTCCGCCTCGCGCTGCGGGCAGCGCACCGCCTGGCGCGGGACCACGGTCGCGGTGCCCGGGTCGTCGATCTGCGATGGCTGGCGCCCCTGCCCTGGGCGGCCATCGACGAGCACGCGGCCGCGTGCAAGCGTGTGCTCGTGGCCGACGAGTGCCGCGCGTCCGGTGGCGTCGCCGACGCCGTCGTCGCGCACCTCACGGAACGCCACTTCGACGGTCCGGTCGACGCCGTGCGGTCCGCCGACAGCTACGTACCGCTGGGTCCCGCCGCGGACCATGTGCTGCTGTCGGAGGACGACATCGTCGACGCGGCGGTCAAGCTGCTCGCACGTTGACCGCCTGCGTCCCGGGTCACAGCAGCTGCACCCACAGATCACCGGCCGCGCGCAGCACGCGTCCCAGCAGGCCGGGCGCCAGCAGGACCAGCAGCAGCACGACCGGCATCGCGTAGCGGGTCATCCGTCGCCAGCCGGGCAGCATGCGGCGCGGAAGCACGCGCTCGACCACCGCCGAGCCGTCGAGGGGAGGGACCGGCAGCAGGTTGAACGCGGCGAGCACGGCGTTGATGATGCCGAAGCGGAAGATCAGATCGAGCACCAGCGGATCGCCGTCGGGCAGCAGCGCGCGCAGGACGAGCGCGGCGACGCCGGCCAGCACGATGTTGGTGGCCGGTCCGGCCAGGCTGACGAGCAGGCCGTGGTCACGCGGTCGGCGCAGGCGCGATGTCGTCACCGGGACCGGGCGGGCGTAGCCGAAGGCCGTGCCCGTTGTGAACACCAGCAGCGCGGGCAGGATGACCGTGCCGAAGGGATCGATGTGGGGCACCGGGTTGAGCGTCAGCCGGCCCGCCTGCCTGGCCGTGTCGTCGCCGAAGCGCAGCGCGACGAGCCCGTGCGCGACCTCGTGCAGGATCACCGACGGCACCAGGACCACCAGGAACAGTACGACCGAGAGCACTTGCTCCATCAGTTCGCCGGGACGCGCAGGGTGTCGAAGGTCACCGCCGTCAGCTGCTCGGACAGGTCCCACAGCCTGCCGCCCGCCGACGCGTCGGTCGCCGTCGGCGCGGTGCGCACACGCGTCGGCAGACCGCGCGTCTCGTTGCGACCGTCTGGACCCCAGTAGTCGCCGCCCCGCGCGTTCACCAGTGCGGCGGCCGCGACGGTCGGCAACGCGCCGTGGGCGGCATCCCGCGCCAGCAGCCGGTTGCCCAGCTCGACCAACCTTGCGCCGCGGTCGTTGCCGCGCATCTGAGGTCGCCGCCCCTGCAGCGCGGTGGCCGCCCAGCCCGGATGGGCTGCCAGCGCGGTGAGGTCGACACCGGCGTCGGTGGCGCGGCGCTGCAGCTCGAACGTGAACAGCAGGTTCGCGAGCTTGCTCTGGCCGTACGCGTGCCATGGCCGGTATCGCCGGTGCACCCAGTTGGGGTCGCCGAACGCGAGGCTGCCCATGCGGTGGGCGCCGCTGGCCACGGTCACCACCCGCGGATGGTCGCCCCTGCGCAACGAGTCGAGCAACAGGCCGGTGAGGGCGAAGTGGCCGAGGTGGTTGATCCCGTCCAGGTGGGGGACATGGCTGCGGGTCCACTCGCGCGCGGCGTCCATCGGTGCGTCGTGCCCTTCGTCGTCGGTCAGGGCCACGCTAGCTGGCCCTCAGGCGATCAGCGCGGGCTGCGGGGCCGACGGTCAGCGCAGACGCGGTACCCATGGCATCGTCAGGGCTCCGGGTGGGTGCAGCGTGCGGTCGAGCACGCGCAGCCACGATGCCAACTCGGCGGGGACGGCGGCGGCCAGCAGCAGCGCGACGTCGTGCTGCGCTGGATCCCGTGGACCCTGACCCCGTAGGCGCGCGAGCACCGAGCGGCCGGCGGGTCGCCGGAGCCGCAGCGGTGCATCGGGTTCGAGGCCGAGACCTCCGCGGACGGCATCGAGCACCTCGCGATGGCCACCGAGCACGTCGACGAGCCCGTGCGTGTGTGCCTGCGCGCCCGTCCAGATCCGTCCACGCGCGACACGGCGCACACGCTCGATCGGCAGGCCCCTGTCGTCTGCGACCTTTGCCGTGAAGTCGTCGTAGATGTGGTCGAGCTGGTGCTCGAGACGTTGGCGTTCGCTGTCGGTGTACGCGGACGCCGACGAGTGGAACCGCGCGTGCGCGCCACGGGTGACGGCCTCGGTGTGCACGCCGACGTGCTCCTCCAGGCCGGTGCGCACCGCCTTCCCGCTGATCACTCCGATCGAGCCGGTGACCGTGCCGGGGCGGGCGACGATGCGGTCGGCGGCCATCGCAATGTAGTACCCGCCGCTGCCGGCGATGTCGCCCATCCAGGCGATCACCGGCGTACCGCGATCGCGGGTCCGGCGGACCTCCCGGCGGATCGCGTCGGACGCCACGACCGAGCCCCCGGGACTGTCGATGCGCAGGATGACGGCCGCCACGTCGTCGTCGGCCGCGACGCGGCGCAGCTCGGCGCAGAGACGATCACTCGTGACACCGCCGGCCAGCAGCTCACCACCGCGGACGGTGATCGAGCCGGTGGCGTCGAGGACGACGACCTGTGGCGCCCCACGCCGGTGCCACCACCGTCGGGGTCGGATCATGCGGGCGTACCTGTCGACGGGCAGCAGCGACACGTTCGTGGCGACCCGTCTCCGCACGTCGTCGATCGACTCGTCCAGGTAGGCCAGACGATCGACCAACCCGCGTTGCGTCGCTTCCTCCGCCAGCAGGGGGGACGCGTCGATGGCCGCACGGACATCCGTGACGTCGAGGTCACGCGCGGCGGCCACCGCCGCGATGATCTGGGACGCCCAGTCCGCCACCAGGCCGTCGAGCGCTTCGCGGTGCGCGGCCGTGAAGCCGCGTTCGGTCAGCACGTCCGCCGCGTTCTTGTACTCGTGCCGGTGCGCGAACTGCGGCTCGATGCCGGCGCGGTCCAACGCGTCGCGCACGAACGTCACCTCCGCGGCGACCCCCAGGAGCGCGAGCTCACCGGTCGGCTGCAGGTGGACCTCGCTGAACGTGCTCGCCAACAGGTAGGGCAGCGTTCCGTTGCCGCGCTCGCCGAAGGAGTCGGCGTGCGCGACGCACGGCCGGCCGGTGTCGGCGAACGCACGGATCGCGGCGGCCAGCTCCTGCACCGTCGCCAGACCACCGATGCCGTCGCCCACCCGCGCGAGCAGCGCGGCGACACGTGGGTCGGTGGCCGCGGACCCGAGCGCGTCGATCACGTCAGCCAGGGTCGGTCGTCCACGTGCCCGCAGCGCGGCCGGGCCCGGGGACTCGGGTCGCAGCGGTCGGGTGAGGTCCAACGTCAGCACCAACGGACCGCCACGCTTCGCAACGGCGGTGCGCACGGTGTCGGTGAGCGCCGCGCCGCGGGAGCGCAGACCCGCCCTCACCGCTGGTCCACCGGACGTTGCGACCGCCGTCGCACGCCGCACGGCGCGGATGATCTCGGCTGGCGGCATCGTCCCACGATAGCGGCGGGTGCCGGCCGGAGGCGTCCGACTGCAACATCCGCGGCCACGGCGGATCTTCTGGATGCGCCCAGCCGCCCCACGGGCGTGCCGGATCGGCGGTTCAGGCCAGTGGGTCCGGCGAAAGGACAACGCCGTCGGGATCGCCGTAGACGTGGTGGCCGGGGATCCACAGGACACCGGCGAACGAGACCGGCACCTCCCTGGCACCGCGCCCACGCTTGTCGCTGCGACGGGGGTGTGGTGCCAGCGCGAGCACCGCGACGTCCAGTTCGGCGAGCTCATCGATGTCACGGACGCACCCGTTGATGATCACCCCGGGCAACCCGCGTTCGACGGCGATACCGCCCAGCCGGTCGCCCATCAGCGCGCACGCGGTCGACCCGCCGCCGTCGACGACGATCACCGTGCCCTCGGGCACGTCGCCCAGCGCCTGCTCGTACAGCACGTTGTCCTCATGGCATGTGACGGTGGCGATGGGACCGGCGAACCGCATCCGGCCACCGAAGTTGCGGAAGATCGGTGCGCAGTGGGCGAGCAGGTCACTGTGGGCGTCGCTGAGGTCGGTGACGGGATCCATCCGCCTCACGATAGCCGAGCGGCTCAGGCGGCAGCCAGATCACGTGCAGCACCGCGCAGCGCGGGCAGCAGATGTGCGCGGCGGCGGACCACGTTGCGCGCGCGGTGGCTCAGGCCGATCGCGGCGGGGTAACTGCTGTCCGGCCGCGTGACCAGCGCCGCCACGCACGCGACCCCGTTCCGGTACTGCTCGCACTCGGTGAAGATGCCGCTGCGCACCGCGGACAGTTCGTCGAGCAGGTCGTCGCCGTTACGCACGGTTGCCGCGGTGAACGGGCGCAGCCCCGTCTCGCGCAGGTACCGTCGTCGCCCCGGTGCGGTGAGGGTCGACAGCAGCGCCTTGCCCAGCGCGGTGGCGTGCGCCGCCTCGTCGAAGCCGACGACCAGGTCCTCCAGCGGCGGGGACCCCGGCCCCTCGACGACGTCGGTTATCGTCACACGACCTTCGACGAAGCTTGCGAGGTAGGCGCTGTGGCCCGTGACGTCCACGAGGTCACGCAGCACGGTGCCCGCGCTGGGCGGCGTGGCGACCGCCACCGGCAAATCGGCGAAGCGCTCGGCCAGCGCCGGTCCGAGCACATAGTCGCCGGACGGCAGCCGGTCCAGGTAACCCTCGTACCGCAGCGTCCGCAACAGGTGGTACGTGGTGCCCAGGCGGAGGCCACACCGGGACGCGAGCCGCTTGGCGTTCACGCCCGTGGGATGATCGCCGACCGCCTCGAGCAGCCGCAGCGCCCGCGATACGCTGCGGATGAGATCGGACGGCGGTGTCGACTGGAACATCGGGGCCCTCACCCGGGTGGTGCGCCATCAGCGTACGCAACGGTCGCCAACGCGCAACGGTGCGTTCGGGCCGATGGCCGCCAGGTCCGTCAGACGCGGGTGGTGCGCCGGTCGCGGTCGCGCTCGGCCAGTTCGAAGTCGTCGGCCGTCGACGGCAGCAGCAGCAGCACGACCACCGCCGCGTCGAGCATGCCGACCAGGACGCCGTACCAGGCGTTGGGAGCGCGAGGCACCGCCTGCAGACCGGTGAGCCCCGCGGCCAACGACACGAAGCTGAGCATGCCGAACGTCACCAGCGCCGCGTGCCGGGCGCCCTGCCGCCGCCGGGCCACCCCGAGGCACTGCAGGGCCGTCAGCATCGACAGCGCGAGGATGACGACGCTCACGATCAGCGTCGCGCTGCCCTCCTCGCGGCCCGACAGCCCGAGCAGGACGGCATCGCGACTGGCGTTCGTCGGGTCGACGCCGATGATTGCGATCCCCGCGTACACGATGAACGCGACCGTGACCACGCCGATGGTCAGGGTCGCGGCCACGGTGGACGCGGAGGGTGGGCGGGACGAACGGGTGCGCATGACCGGATCGTAGCGATGGTCGCGGCCCAGGGGAACGCGTTCACCATCTGAAAACCGGGCACTTGCGTCCTGCTCGGGCTGCGTCCACGGTCGAACGACAGCCCCGTGCCACGCGACGAGGTGCCATGGACCAGGCAACCACGATCATGGACGCGCTGCGGGACGTGTACGACCCGTGCTGCGAGGACCGGGAGCTGTCGGTCGTGGACATGGGTCTCATCGAAAACATCCATGTCGACGACGACCGTGCCGCGATCGACCTCGTGCTCACCTCGGGCTGGTGCCCGTTCATGGTGCCGCTGGTCGACACGATCCGCGACCGCATCGCCGCCCTGCCCTCGGTGGCCGACGTCGACGTCCGCCTCGTGTGGCACACGGCGTGGACCAGCGACCGGTTGACCCCGCTCGCCCGGGAGCGCCTGCAGTTCCTCCCGCCCCCGAACGCCACCGCGGGTGGCGGCCCGGTGCCATGACCGCCGGGTCGTCACCCACCCCGCCAACCGACCACGAGGTGACACCGTGACTGACGCTCCGGCAGGTTCGACGCTGCAGACCTCCGACGGGGACAAGCCGTTCGTGTTCGACTGCGTCGCACACGTGTTCAACATGGACAAGAAGAACGCGCTGGGGTCGGCGGGGGAGTCGTTCATCGACCACCTGTACGCGTTCCACGCCACGCTCACGCCGGAGGGGCTGCCGGTGATGCAGCCCGACGAGTACATGCGGCAGTGGTCTCCGGAGGAGATCCACCGGATCGTGTTCGACGAGTCGGACACCGACATGCTGGTCGCACAGCCACTGCCACTGACCGATCTGTTCGTCGACGGCCTGTCACCCTGGGAGGAGTGTGCGCGCATGGCGCAGACCTACCCCGACGACACGGTCTTCTGGGGGTCGGTCAACCCGATGGAGGGCCGCCGTGCGCTGGACCTGATGGAGATCCAGGTGCACGAGCACGGCGCGAAGGGTTTCAAGCTGTACAACACGCGCTACGACTACGGCTCACCGATGCCGTGGCGGATGGACGATCCGCAGATCGCGTTTCCCATCTTCGAGAAGGCGCTGGAGCTCGGCATCGACCTGATCGGTGTCCACAAGGGCGTCCCGCTCGGTCCGCAGCCCGTCGAACACACCCAGACGTGGGACATGGACCAGGCGGCGGCCAACTTCCGCGACATCAACTTCGTCATCTTCCACGTCGGGCTGCCCTTCATCGACGAGACCTGCTGGCAGCTCATCCGCCATCCGAACCTGTACGCGGCGCTGGCGGCGACGGTCAACTTCGTGGTCAGGGCACCGCGACAGTTCGCCGAGTGGTTGGGCAAGCTGCTGTTCTGGTGCGGCGAGGACAAGATCATCTACGGCAGCGAGGTGCCGATCTGGCATCCGCAGTGGGCGCTCGAGGCGTTCTGGAACTTCGAGCTCCCCCAGGACCTGGTGGACGGGTTCGGCTACCCCCAGCTGACCGAGCAGGCCAAGCGCAAGATCCTGGGTGAGAACCTGCTGCGGCTGCATGGGATGACGCTCGACGACGTGCGTGGCGGCGCCGGCGACGGCTGACGGCACCGACCGGCGCTGTCCCGACGGCCGCCGTCGAGGCGCTCGGATTGGGAGCCGGTCCGGGCGGTGGCACTGCCGGCGGCGGTCACGTGCGGGGAGACGCAGCGCTAGCGTGAAAGGGGTGAGCACCACCTCTGATCGTGGCGCGGTCGTGCTGCTGGGCACGCTGATCGCGCTGACCGTCATCGGATCCAGCGCGGTCGCCGTGGCGATACCCGTCGTGCGCGCCGACCTGGGGCTGTCCGTCAGCGACGCGGCATGGATCTTCTCGGTGTTCTCGCTGTGCTTCGCGGTGGCGACCGCGACCTTCGGTCGGATCGCCGATCTCGTCGGGCTGCGTACGCCGCTCGTCGTCGGCGTGTGCCTGATGGCTGCCGGGTCCGTGCTCGTCGGCGTCGCGCCATCGTTGCCGGTCCTGCTGGCCGGTCGCGTGGTGCAGGGGGTGGGCGCGGGGGCGGTTCCGGTCCTGGTCAACGGCATCGTCGCGGCACGCTGGCAGGGCGCCACCCGTACGGCGATGTTCGGCTCGCTGCTCGCCGTCGTCGCCACCGTGAGCGGTTCGGGACCGGTGATCGGCGGTGGGATCGAAGCGGCGCTGGGCTGGCGATGGGTGTTCGCGCTGCCCGCGGTCAGCGTGGCGCTGATCGCGCCGATCGCGCGGCTCGCACCATCCGATCGCGGATCGGGCCACTTCGACGTCGCCGGGGCGGTCGCTACCTCCGCCATGATCGCAGGACTGCTGGCCGTGCTCCAGGCGCCGACGGCGGGCGCCGTCGTCGGCGCCGTGGGTGTGGCACTGCTGGCGGTGGGAGTGCCCGCGGTCATCCTGATCGCCAGCAGGCGGCCCGACGGGTTCCTGCCACGAGAGGTCATCGCGAACGGCCGCATCATGCGCGCGGCCGTCGCCACGCTCGCGCTGCTCGCGACCTACTTCGCCATGCTCCTCGCCGTGCCGGAACTGCTGGCGGCCGAGCGCGGGTGGTCGCCGTTGCAGATCGGTCTGGCGCTGTTGCCAGCTGCGGCGGCCGGTGCGGTCGCTTCGCAGATCACCGGACGGGTGGCACCGACCGTCGGCCGTGGCCGCACCGCGTCATCTGTCGCGCTCGTGGCCCTTGCGGGCGTCGCGGTCGCGTCCGCGTCGCCCACCAGTGTCGTCGCGTTGGTCGTCGGCATGAGCGGCGCGTCGATCGGGTTCGCGGCATCGCAGGCCGCACTGGTCGACGAGGTCGTCGATGTGGCCCCGGCACGCGTCCAGGGCGCGGCGCTCGGCGTGTTCAACATGGTCACCTTCGTCGGCGGATCGATGGGCCCCGCAGTCATCGGCGGACTGAGTGGCGTCGTCGGCCTGCCGGTCGCCGTCGCCGCGACGACCCTCGGCCCGTTGGGCGCGCTGGCCCTGCTGGGCCTGCCACGTCTTCGTCAGGTCTCGGAGGCGCTGAGCGACTGACGATGGTCGCGCGCGCCATGACGGTCCGCATCCGGCAACCGGAAGCTGGCGGCTGGCTCGTGTCGAGCGATGGTGGACGCGCAGGGGGCCGGGTATGGTCCGGAAGCGGCTGTCAGGAAGGAGTGCCGTCCGGTGGCGGATCCGGCGCACGAGAACTTTCACCTGAGATCGGCACTCATCGGTGGGGTCATGACGGCGATCATCGCCTTCGGTGGACTCGCGACGGTCGGCCGGATATCGCCGTTCCGGGCTATCGCGCTGCTGGAGGCGATCGTGCCGACGATCCGGTTCCTCAGCTCGGCGACGCTGACCGGCGGCATCACGATGCTGGCGTTGATGCTGACCCTGCTTGCGTTCACGGCGACGCACACCGAGGACTTCACCGACATCCACTACGACCGCATCCGACAGATCTCCACGGTGGACGCGCTCCTGATCATCCTGTCGATGATCCTGCTGATGGTGCTGTCGGTGCCCCTCGAGGAGGCCGAGACGCTTCGACGCGTCTACACGTGGATCTACTTCGGTATCGTCCTGCTGACGTCCCTGCTCGGAGGTCTGCTGATCGCGGTCGTCGTGATGGTCAACTCGACGATCCGTGAACTGCTGCGGGCGTTGCACCCGCACCACGAGAGCGCGTTGATCCACAGTCGCGACCGGGGGATCGCCGACACCGAGGTTGGCGACTGACCGGTGGCCGGCCGGACGTTCAGGTGCGGCGCGACAGTTCGTCCCGAAGGGCGTACAACGCGGGCAGCTGGCTGAGGTCCTTCGGCCGTCCCGCGGCCTCCTTCGAGGCGATGATGTCGTCGAGCCCGGCCACGTACACCGCCGTGCCGGCCACCTCGATGAGGTCGGCGTGGCCGATGAGTCGGTCGTAGCCGCCGATCGCGCGGAGCTCGCGGAGGACGTCGATGTAGCCGATGGGCGACGCGAACTGCTCGACGCGCGCCGTCATCTCGTCCGCGCGCGGAGGTGCGATGTCCTCGTCGGGCTCGGTGTAGCGCACGGCACCGAGGTGCTGAAGTGCGGCGGTGAGGCGCTCGAGGTTGTCCTGTGTGAGCTCCGGTGCCACGTCGATGTCATACGTCATCGACGGAGATCCGCGCAGCGTCGCCGCGATGCCACCGACCAGCACGTAGCGCACGCCGTGTTCGTCGAGGGTCCGCAGGATGCGGTCAGGCTCGAAGAACTTCGCCGGTGCGAGACCGGCGGTGTCGCTCACGGACGAGACGCGCCCATGGCCGCGCGTCGTTCGAGTCCGACCCTCATCAACGGCCAGTAGGCGGAGACGTTGCGCAGCCGCTCGGTCGGCGTGAGGGTCAGCATGTGCCGCACCAGTGCCCGGTCATGCGGATCACTGAAGTCAGCACGAGCGCGCAGCGGATCGGCGAGAGACAGAGGGCTCATCGCGCGGCATTCTCGCACGGCGGTCCTGCGATCACCCCGCAGGCACTACCACTCCGGTACAGCAGGCATTGGACCGATGGCCGAACGGACGGCGGAAACCTGTACCACCGCACACGACGTACGTCAGTGCCTACGACAATGCGTAGTGTCGATCCTGCTCAGCGTCACAAATGGGGGCAGAATCGACCCGCGTCGGCGTTGCCGAGGTGCGCGGCGAGGTGCCCAGAACGGCAACAGGTGATCCCCGTACCCGCCGGGGTCCCACGCTGCTCGACTGGCTGGCGGTCGGCACCGGCTACGCCGACACGATGACGACCGTTGATCGGCCTGCCGAGCGGGCTGGATGCGCGCATCCGTGTCGGCACCAATGAGATCGTGTTCGCGGTCGCGGGACTGCTCGCGTCGATCGGTCCGTGCGGGCGACGTGTCCCTCGCGTCGTCAGAGGCGGACGTGCTCGGCGATGTCGGCGTGCCTGAACACCGTCGTCTCCTGCATCGTCAGCTGTAAGCCACCGCCCGCTGCGGTCGCACGGCGGTACATGGCGAGCGCGAGCGCCACGTCGACGTAGGAGAGCCCGACCGCGTTGAAGTAGACGCGCTCGTCGGCCGATCGCCTGCCCGGCTTCTCGCCGGACACGACCTCACCGAGATTGGCGTGGATGTCGCTGTCCTCGAGCCGACCCGCCGCGTACATGCGGCTCAGTGTCTGCGTGCGGTGCTTGACCGTCTCCCAGTCGTCACACACGATCGTCTCGCACTGTTCGGCGACGGCGAACTCGTCCTCCCACCCTCCCACGTGGCTGTAGAACGCCCCAGGCTTCATCCAGGCGGCCTCCAACAGGGGCGCCTGTGCGCTGGTCGCCGTCACCAGGATGTCCGCGTCACGCATCGCCCGCTCACGGTCACCTCGCGTCGGCACGAACGTCATGTCCGGCAGCACTTTGGACAGTTCGGCTACGAACACGTCCTCCTCCTCGCCCGTCAGCGCCGCGACGCGGCATTCAGCGAGCGAAGGACGGATCGTCTTCATGGCCAGCAGGTGCATCTTGGCCTGTTCGCCGGCACCGATGAACCCGATGCTGACCGCATCGGGTGACGCGAAGTGCTCCGCCGCCAACGCGCCCATTGCGCCGACGCGCGCGTTGGATGCGAGCGTGCCATCGAGGACGGCGATCGGGAACCCGCGCTCGATCTCGGACAGGATGAAGACTGCCGTCAGGTTCTGCAGTCCGTACAGCGGGACGTTCGGCGGGAACACCGACACCCACTTCACGCCGCAGACCTTCTCGTGCGTCAGCGTCGCCGGCAGGCAGTTGATGCGCTCCTGCGTCCGCTGGTCGAAGATCTGCACGATCTTGTCGGGGAACAGCACGTCGCCCCTGGCGTGGGCCGTCAGTGCTCCGGCCGCCGCATCGATCGCCATCCTGAAGTCCAGGCAGCCGGCTTCGAGCAGATCCTCCTGCGAGAGGTAGGTGAAGCGGATCGCGTGTGCGTCGTGCTCGGTCATTCGACTCGTCCCTCCTGCTGGCGCAGTTCGTTCACCGTCGCATCGATCATGTCCCAGCGGGCACCTCATGACCAGCGTCAGCCGTCGAGCATCTCATGTCACGTCCGACACACGGGGCTGCTGTCGGACGTGACAGGACGACGTTCGTGTCCCCTTCTGCGACGGACGGACCTCAACGGACCTTGCAGGCCTCCCCCCGCGGGTCGTCGAAGATCATGGTCACAGCACGCCGAAGTCGAGCAGCGCCTTCACCCCGAACACCGTGCCGAAGACCAGGCTGAGCGCGATGGCGATCGTGTCGTCGTGGGCGCGCAGCCAGGCCGTGATGGCTTCCAGACCGCTCGACGACCGGTCGGGGAACGCATAGGCGGCGACAGCGATCGCGAGCGAGGGCGACACGACGACCGCGACGAAGACGACGTAGGTGACGATCGCCGCGAGTCCCCTGACGGGCGACGCACCGATGGCACCGATGGCGCCGAGCGTGAACACCCACTGTTTGGCACTGACGAGGATCAGCAACGCCCCGTACACGAACGCCCGCGTGGGCGTCACCGACCGGATCATCGACATCCACTTCGGCGGAGCCGCCTGCGCCTCCTCCTCCTCCTCCTCCTCCTCCTCCTCCTCGCCGCCGCCCAGCGCCTTCTCCGCCGCGGTACCGAACATCAGGATCGAGAGCACGAGCAGGACCGTCGCGACGATCGTGGATCGCCCCGTTCGCCCGACCGTCGCCTGGGCGGGAACAACCCACCCGAACAGGGCGCCCTGCATCAGCCGCGTCGAGACCATCCCCGCCAGCCAGGCCACCGCGGTGATGGGGCCGTGGGGACTGCGCACCAGCAGCAACGTGACCGCCACGACGGCTGGCACGATCCCGGCGCCCAACGCGAACGGGATCAGATCAGCCACGAGTGACGTCATCTCGCCCTCTCGCGTCGAGATGCCCAGGATCAGGGCCGGGCTGCGTGCACCGCGGCCGTCATCCTAGGTGCCCGGTCCGGTGCGATCGCGATGGCGGGCGCTCGTGCCGCCCTGGTTACCGGCCAACGACCGACTGCCGCGACGTGCGCCGAGACTTCGCGCGCGCTGTCGAAGCGGGGCCACGTCTGCGTCCCCATGGTGAGACGACGGTGCGCACCCACCGCGCGCCGACAACCCCAGCGAAGAAAAGACGCACCATGGCGAAGTACCACCTGACCTACACCGGCGGGCGGACACCCGAGACGCAGGAGGAGCAGGCGGCGGTCATGCAGGCCTGGGAGTCCTGGTTCGCCGATCTCGGCGACGCGGTCGTCGACGGCGGCAGCCCGCTCGGTCCCGTACAGACGATCGACCCGGGCGGGGCGCTACGCGACGGCGGCGCCGTCAGCGGCTACAGCATCATCGCAGCCGACGACCTGTCGGACGCGGTCACCAACGCCAAGGGCTGCCCGATCCTCACCGACGGCGGCACCGTCGAGGTGGGTGAGTGCGTCGAGATGTGACGTCAGCGCGGGCGGGTCCTCGCCGGACAGGCCGTCGACCGACTCGCGGATGAGTCCGCGTGGCCGATGTGCCTGGCGTACTCCTCGATGATGTCGATCATCACGGCCGCGCAGGCTGGATGGTTGATCCCACCGGTGAACCAGGCCCTGGCCGAGGTCGGCATCGGCGAGGACCGCCGCGACCGCCGCGACCGCCACGCGCGAGCCGACGACCGCCTGCCACCACCAGGTCGATGGGTGCGCAGGCGTGTCGTGCGCCGCCGAGTGCCACTCCCAGTCCGTGTCGTCGAAGTCGGCGGTCGCCCGCGACGGGTGGTCACATGCCGGACGGCTGCGCCAGCGCCGGCGCCGTGTGCAGGCGCGTGACGTTGCAGACCGACGCGCGCAGAGGCGAGCTCCCGCTGATCGGGTCGCTGGGTCCCTGACGCAGGACCAGGTTGAGGTTGGCGCTGTCCGGTCCGTACGGCGCGTAGCCTGGAAGGTCGATCTCCGCGCACGCCTGCCACCAGCCGTGCTGGCCGCACACGACGTGCGGGTCGAGGCTGGTGTTGAACCTCGCGCGGGCACGCACGCTGCCATACGGCGTCTCCAGCCGCACCCAGTCCCCGGCGGCGATGCCGCGAGCGTCCGCCGTCCCGGGATGGATCTCGAGCTGCGGTTCGGGCGCGGCGCGGCGCAGGCTCGCCACGTTGCGATGCTGCGTCTCACAGAAGTGCAGTGACTTCGCGCATGTCAGCACCAGCGGGAAGCGCTCCGCGAGATCGGGGCGCGATCGCGGGCTGGTCCGCGGCTCCTCGAACTCCGGCAGCGGGGGGTGTCCGTGGTCGAGCAGCACCTCCGAGTACAGCTCGACCTTGCGCGACGCTGTCCGGAAACCGCGCGGCGTGCCGTCGCCGTTCGTCTCGGCGTACTTGCGGTGGCGGGTCTCCAGCGGCAGACGCACGCCGGCGGGCTCGGCGCGAAGTTGATCGAGCGTGATGCCGCTCGGGGCGAGCTGGTGGCTCCATGCCGCGTCGACATCGCCGTCCCAGAAGTGGTCGCCCAGCCCCAGGCGGACCGCGAGCGCGAAGATGATCTGCAGGTCCGAGCGCGCCTCGCCGCGTGGTGGCACCAACGGCGCGCGCAACTGCACCAGTGAGTGCGCCTCCTGGCTCACCTCGAACCCGATCTTGAGGCCTTCGGCCTCGAACGCGCTGGTCACCGGCAGCACGATGTCGGCCAGTTCGGCGGTCGGGTTCATGAACAGGTCGGCGTGGACGAAGAAGTCCAGCGCCGTGAGCGCGTCGCGGCCTCGGGCACTGTCGCCGTGCGCCATCACCATGTTGGCGCCGAAGTTGACGAAGCCGCGCACGCGGTAGGGGTCACCGTCGAGCGCGGCGGTGAACACGTCCTCGCCGGTGACGAACTCGAATCGTGCGGGACCGAGCGGGCGTCGGACCACGCCCACGGCCTTGGCCCGCTGCTCGGCGGACAGCAGTTCGGCGCCCTCGATGGGATTGGTCGGCACAGCGGTGAACGCGACGTTGCCGCCACGCACGTCGAAGCTGCCGGTCAACGCGTACAGCTGGTTGATGGCGCGCGCCATCTGGGTCGTGTTGCTGTGCTGCTCCAGTCCGCTCCACGTGTAGAACGCCACCGGCCGGGCCTCCCACAGCGTCCGCGCCGTCGCTTCGATGGCGGACGCGGGCACGCCGGTCACGGCCTCCGCCGCCGCGGGATCCATCGCGCGGCACTGCGAGGCGACCAGCTCGAACGCCGGCGCACAGGTCACCGCACCGGACGTCGTCGCGATCTCGCGAGCGCCGAACAACGCCAGGTGCGACTCGTCGACCACGAGGCGCCCGGCCGCGGGGTCGTAGGGGACCGGGACCCCGCCGACGTCGTCCCACGCGACGAAGCTGTCCGGATCCCCGGACGGCGACAGCGCGTCAGCGCGCAGCAGCCGACCGGTGTCGGACCGCACGAGCAGGGGCGCGTTGGTCCAGCGACGGACGAACCCTTCATCGAACCATCCACGATCGATCATCACGTGTGCCAGCGCCAGCGCCAGCGCTGTGTCGGTCCCCGGGCGCACCCGCAGCCAGTGGTCGGCGCGTCCCGCCAGTCCCGCCCTCCGTGGGTCGACGACGACGAGCCGGGCGCCGCGGCGGACCGCGGCGACCGTGCTGGTCGCGTGCACCAGGCGCGAGACCGACGGGTTGTAGCCCCAGAACAGGATGCAGCCGGCGTGGTCGAGGTCCGGCATGTACACGCCCGGCACGGGGGCTCCGTAGGTGTAGAGCGACGCGAGGTACCGGCCCCATCCGCACAGCTCCATGTAGACGCACTGGTTGGGGCTGCCGAAGGCGCGGCGCAGCCGCATCACCCAGTCGACCGCGTCGCTCATGGCTGACGTCGACGGCGACGTCGCGCCGAACACCACGCACTCAGGTCCGTGGTCGTCGGCCAGCGCCTCGAGCCGCGCCGCGACCACGTCGAGCGCGTCGTCCCACGAGATGCGCTCCCATCCCGGGTCCGCGGAACCCTTCGGCGTCGTGCGTCGCATCGGGTGCAGCAGCCGCTCGTCGTGGGCAACGATGTCCGGCGCCGCTCTGCCCTTGACGCACAGCGCCCTGCCGGTCGGATGGGACGGGTCGGGCTCCAGCGCGACGAACCGTCCGTCACTGACCGTCGCTTTCGCGCCGCAGCGCGACACGCACAACGGACAGAAGGTCGGGACCTGCGTCGTCGCCTGGGCAGTGGCCATGGCTGCTCCATCCCGGAGGCGTGAGCGGTCCCACACACGCCGGTCCGGCGGGACCGAACGCCTCGCGCGCCCCTGATGCTACGGGCGGCACCGACCTCGCGGTAGGGGCGGTTCCGTCCGCGGTCGTCGCCTCAGCTCTCGTATGTGATGCGGAACACCGGGTAGTGGTCCGGCGTCCGTTCGTGAGCACCTGCGTCCGACGCGTTGACGATCGACCGGACCATGCCGACGCCGTCCCGTCGGCGTCCGATGGCGGCCGAGGTACCGGCGTTCGCGCGGTCGTGTCAGGGCGGTGACCGCGCATCAGCGCGCCCGGCTGACGTAGCCTGCCGACGCAACCGCAAGCGCGAGGAGGACGCCATGTTGACGGTGCGCTGGCACCCCGTGGATGGGCTGGTCCGGGAGACGATCGGATCGGGTGACGTTGACCGGCTGCTCGCTGGGGACGCTCCGGCGGACAGCGTGCTCTGGTTGGACGCCTCGCAGCCCGACGAGGACGAGTTGGACGCTGTCGCGGCGATCGGCGGCATCACCCGGCAGGCACTGTCGAGGCTGCTGCGATCGCCGCGCCCGGGCGTCCACGGCCGCGAACCGGCGACAACGGTCGTCCTCTCGTCGACCGGTACGCGCGACGGGATGCTGCACGCCGAGGTGCTTGTGTTGATCGCGACGTCGACCGTGGTCGTGACGTGCGCTCGTTACGGCGGCGCCGGCGCGTTGACGGACGAGGTCGCCGAGCGGCTGGCAGCGTCGGACACCCCGACGGCGGGCGATGTGCTGGAGGCGGTCAGCGCTGTGGTCGTCGATGGCCTCTGGGACGACAGCGATCAGCTCGATGACCGTTTGGCGACGGCCGAACGCGCGTCGGTCGACGACACCGACGACGTCCATGGCGCGCTGCAGGCGCTGCGCCACGACATCCTCGTGCTGCACCGCGTCGTCGGACCCCTGCGGCGCGTGCTCGCCGAGATGATCGACGCGGGTGCCGCGGTGCTGGGCGCCGAGGACGTCGCCGCGTTGCGACGCAGCCACGACGCCATCGTCGAGCTGCGCACCCAGATCGACACACAGCTGCTGCTGCTGAACGGGCTGTCCCACACGCAGGTGCTGGCGGCATCGAACCGGGCCAACGAGGTCATGCAGGCCACGTCGTCGTGGGGGGCGATCCTCGTGGTCGCGACGCTGATCACCGGCGTCTACGGCATGAACTTCCAGGCGATGCCGGAGCTGCGGTGGGAGCTGGGGTATCCGTTCGCGCTGCTGCTGATCGTCGCCAGCACGCTGGTGCTGTACCGGCTGTTCAGATCACGCGGCTGGCTGTGATCCGCGCACCCTCACCACGACGCAGGGGGATGCAAGGTCCTCCGCCGCGCGGCCGGAGGCCGAGAGGCCTGTCCACCACGCGGCGGCCGCCATACTGTGGACGGTGAAACGGCGATCTCAGTGGTCCGGCTGGACGTCGCCGGACCACGAGGAGGTGCACCATGGAGCTCGAACAGCGCGATCCCTCGACGCGTGAGTCGACGTATCCGTTCCCCCGCCACTTCGGACTGGCCGAGATGCTGGACCGCTGGGAGCCGCTGCGGTGGTTCGCCGAGCAGCGCGACGCGATGGCGATCCCGGTGGAGGAGTTCGTCGAGGACGATCACCTGGTCGTCCGCGCCGAACTGCCGGGTGTGGACCCGGACGAGGACATCTCGGTCTCGGTCGACGCCGGGTTGCTGCACATCCGTGCCGAGCGACGCGAGCGGGACGAGGACGACAAACCCGACCGGTACCGCTCGGAGTGGCGCTACGGCGCGTTCTCACGCACCATCCGCCTCCCCGCCGACGCCGGCGCCGCTGACGTCGACGCGTCGTACGAGGACGGCATCCTGACGGTCCGCCTGCCCATCGACCGTGACCGAGGCGAGCGCACGCGGGTGCCCGTGCGTCGCGTCTGACTAGGACGCGACGGCGTGCCGGCGGGCTCGGCGGACCCGAACCCGCCGGCGTCGCCCGCCGACGGGGGCGCGGCTACGGCAGGCGGACGTAGCCGTGCCTGGCCTTCCACAGGAAGTACTTCTCGAACGCCAGCTTCATGGCGTGCGACTGCGGCCCCGGGATCATGACGCCGGCCCGGCGCGGCGGCAGCATCTTGTCGGCCAGGATCATCACGCCGTTGTTGCCGGCGTCCATCACGCAGACCGCCGGGATGTCGCCGAACTCCTTGTGCGCGACGGGGTCCTGACCGCGCACATGGGCGGCGATGTTCTCCGCGGCGGCGTGCGCCTGGATCTCGGTGGGGAACCCGGTCTTGGGCACCCCGGTCGGGACGGCCGTCTGCCACGGGACGGCCACCGCGGCCGCCACGCCGACCGCGTAGATGTCGTCGTAGGCCTTCGACTCATAGGTGTCGTGGACCGGCACGTAGCCCTTGTCATCAGCGAGACCCGGCGTGTCGGCGATCACCTGCTGACCCAGGAACGGTGGGATCACCATCGCGTATCGGAAGGGCATCGAGGAGCCATCGTCGAGGCGGAGCTCGCCGGGCTGGACCTCGTCGATGGCCGTGCTGAGCGCGGCCGTGATGTGCTCCTTGCGCAGGAACAGCTTCAACAGCTTCTCGCCACCAGGCAGCCCGCCGATGCCGAAGTGGCCCAGGAACGGCTCGGCCGTCACATAGGTCAGCGGTGCACGGTCCTTCAGCTTCGCCCTGCGCAGCTGGTAGCTCATGTTGAACAGGAACTCGTAGGCAGCTCCGAAGCATCCGGCGCCCTGCGTGGCCGCGATCACCACGGGGCCGGGGTCTTCGACGAACCGACGCCAGCCTTCGCCGGCGGCCTCGGCGTCCTCCAGTGTGGTGATCGTGAACGCGTTGCCATCCGGTCCGAGCCCGGGCACGACCGAGAAGTCGTTGCGGTAGCCGGTGGCGATCACCAGGTAGTCGTAGGTGAATGGCCCCGCCGTCGTCTCGACGGCCTTCGCGGGTGGATCGATGGCCGTCGCCGCACCGTGGACGAAGTGCACGTCGTGGCTCTCCAGGGTCGGAGACACCGGGAACGTGATGTCCTCCGCGGTCCGCTCACCGAACGGCAGCCAGATCAGAGACGGGTTGAACAGGAAGTGGTCCGACGCGCTCACGACCGTGACGTCGACGTCCTCACCGAGCTCGTGCTTGACGCTCAACGCGGCCGTGAGACCGCCGAAGTTCGATCCGAGGACGAGGACGTCTGTCATCGTGACACCTCCAGCGAGGTCCGCCGCATGCCGGCGCGTGCAGCCTACAGTCTGCTGACCGGCCGCAGCGACGTCGGGGCCCAACCACCTGTCGAGGCCGGGACCTTCGGCGGCCCGCGCCGGACAACGGCCCACGCCGCGCCAATGACACGGTCCATCGTCGCATGCGTGCGGGACCAAGTGCCGTGCGGGTGACAGGTAGAACGCCGCAGACTCGACCTCCAGGGTTGCTACGCCGGAGGTGTGTGATGGGTCGCATCGTGGTGGGTGTGGACGGCAGCGATGGCGCGGACCGTGCGCTCGAGTGGGCGGTCGGCGAAGCGGAACTGCACGACGCGGAGATCGAGCTCGTTCTCGGGTTCGTCATGCAGGTGCACCGCGCGGCGATGACGACGTCCAGCAGGGACATCGCCGAGGCGACCATGGAGGCGGTCATCGAGCACAACGCCAAGGCGCTCGGGCGGGTCGCGTGGACGACAGCCGTCGTTCCCCTGCTCGGCCGACCGTACGCGGATGCGGTGCTCGAGGAGAGTGACGACGCCGACCTCGTCGTCGTCGGATCCCGCGGGCTCGGAGGGTTCACCGAGCTGCTGCTGGGATCCACCAGCCACCGGGTCGCCGCACACGCAACGTGCCCGGTCGCGGTGATCCGCGATGCCGGCGGCGGCGCGGACGTCGCGTCCGTCGTGGTGGGCATCGACGGCTCGCGGGCCGCGCGGCGCGCCCTGCGGTGGGCACTGGCGGAGGCGGCACTGCGTGGTGTCGGCGTCACGCTGGTCCACGGCTTCGCCCTGCCCGACACCGCCCTGCTCAGCGGTGTCGCGACGCGGGAGCACATCGAGTCCGCGCGCGCCGAGGCCCGCACGTCAGCGGACCGCGTCGTGGAGTCCGCGCTTGCGGCGGTCGGGGTTCCCGACGGCGTCACGGTGACGCCGCAGATCGTGCCCGGCACGCCGTCCGGGGCGATCCTCGCGCACGCGACCTCCGCGGACCTCACGGTGCTTGGCACGCGCGGGTTCGGTCGCGTGCGTCGGGCAGTCCTGGGATCGACGAGTCACCAGGTCCTCCACCACGCCCCAGGCACTGTCGTCGTCGTTCCGTAGTGCGCGTCCACCGGACAGCGCAGGAGTGAACGGAGGACAGCGCAGGAGTGAACGGGGTCTTCATGGCACAGGTCGTAGCGGGAATCGACGGATCACAGCACTCGTTCGAGGCGCTTCGGCTCGCGGCTCAGGTGGCCCGCTGCCGCTCGGCTGCACTGCACGTCATGTACATGTACGAGCCGCTGCGCACCGGACAGGCGTCCGCTGCGGCACTGGTGGTCGCCGCTGGCACGTCGATGACGTTCCCGACCGATGAGGCCGTGATGCGTGAGGCGACCGCTCGTGACGAAGAGGAACGCCGCGCCCATCACGACCACGCCGAGGGTCTGCTGCGCCAGTTCATCAACCAGGCCGAGGTCGACCTGAGTGGGCTCGAGGTGCAGCGCACCGCGTTCAGTGCACCACGCCATGTGCCCCGTGCTCGTGGTGAGGGGATAGCGAGGAGATCCGCATGAGAGGACTGGACGGGCAAGGTCGCGCTCGTCACGGGCGGAGCCAGCGGGATCGGCCGCGCGAGTGCGCAGCCGTCGTCGCGTACCTCGCCAGCGACGATGCGGCCTTCATGACCGGTTCGGAGGTGTACGTCGACGGCGGCTACATGGCCCGCTGACGCCAGTCGCCCGCAACTTCCCATCGGCAACGACCTTCCGGGCACACGTCGGCGCCTGAGGCCGACTGTCACGATGACGATCCGGACTGCGGGCTGGCTGCCGCGCTGCCGGGCAGCCAGTACTGGGCGACCGGGAGGCGGGTGAAGTCGGCCGACTCGTACAGTGCGCGGGCATGCCCGTCGTCACCGCCGGTCTCGACCATGATGACCGGCGCGCCCTGCTCGCGGAGATCCGCCACGGCCCGGTCCAGAAGCGCTCCGCCTACGCCCCGGTTGCGCGCACGTGGATCGACGCCGATGACCAGGATCTCGTCGATCGTCCTCTCGACATCGGTCCAGGCGCGCCGGGCCAACGCGACCAGTGGCTCGACGTCAACGTCATCCTGCGGGCGTAGCCTCGGCATGCACGGTCCTTCGGTCACGCGTCGATCTCAGCCATCCGCAGCCGCACCATGTCGGCGATGATGTCCGCCGGCACTGGATTGTCGGTGGTGAATCCGACCGCTCCCTTCGTGACGCGGAAGCCGTCCAGTCGACCGGCGACGGCCTCGACGACGTCGGAGCTGAACGGCAGCAGGCTCAGGTGGGATTTCGTGACGGACACGCCGAGCAGCGGCCGGCCGCGCCACCGGAAGGCCGGCACGCCGTAGCTCCTGCCCTGCTCGGCATCCGGGACGACCGCCAGGACCTGCGCGATCACGTTGGACACCGCGGCACGGCGATCCGGGTCGAGGTCGTCGAGCAGTTCATCGAACATGTCGAGCTTCCTGGTCCGTGCGGACGATGCCCGGCCGCGCGCGGGGGGTGGGACCACAGGTACTCGATACCCACGTCGGACGCGGCCAGTCTGGGGTCGCACCCGATGTCCGACCACGCTCAGCCGACTGGCGATGATGTGAAACTGGTCGACACGGGGCTGTCCCGGCGCCGTGCCGCGCTGGTCACTTCGCCGTCGGCGGATCCTTCGGCCCTGCGAGCCAGCGTCCGACGTGGTCAACTGGGGCGACGTGAGGCTTGCGATGGGAGATGACGTGGTGGACACGGGCGAGGCGTGGTCGCGGGTTGCCGACCGCCTGTCGGCGCTGGCGCTGAAGTTGAAGCTGCACGCGGACGAGGAACTGTCGCGGGCGGACCTGTCGTCGAAGGTCGGCTTTGACAAGGCCCGGGCGGCGGTCAACGAGGCACTGGACGGCATCCAGGCCGCCTCTGACGACGAGGCGGTCCGCGCTGACGCCCGCGACGCCAAGCAGGCGTTCCTCGACGCGGTCGACGCCACCGTCCGCGAGGTGGAGCGCCGTCTGCGCTCCGACGGGACGTCGTCGTCCGGCTGACGGCGCGTGCCGTTCACGCCCGCCCGATCCTCCACACGGTCCGCTTCGACGACCCTCGCGTCCACCGCAGCGATCGTCGCGGTGCGGGAACGGATCACCGGTGGGTCCGGTGGGGACATCGGCGAGCACGTCGGGCTGGTGTCCCGGCACGGCCGATCGGCACCTCCGGTTCCAGCGCGCCGCCACCTGGGAAGGTGCCCCGCGGGCGCGCGTTCACCGGCCCGGACGGCATCAACCTGGACTGGGTCTGGCAGGCGCGCGTCGGGGTGCGACAGCGCGGCGCGGACGACCTCGGGGGAGTGGAGGCGTTCCCCATCGCGCGCACGCCGGCCCGTCGCGCGCCTGCACGTGGCTGCAACGCATCGCACGGTGGTCGGCGGCCAGCGATCGCACCTTCTGGGCGACCGTGTGTCGCGCGGAGGCCCACGAGCGGAACGGGCGTCGCGACCGGGTGCGCCTGCGACGTCGCCAGTTCGAGGATCCGGTACGACGGGCCGTACCTGTTCATCGGTGTTGGCGACTACCCGCCCGTGACGCCCGTTCCGAGGGATGGCCGATGCGGGCCGTCATGACCGTCGGGCGCGGCGGCCGTGTGTCTGTGGAGGCGTCCGGCCATGACGCGACCGTACGGCTGCGTTCACGGCGCCCGTTCAGTGTCGGAGCCGGTGGGGTGCTGATGCTCGGCCGTACGCGAGCCTGCCGTCGGAGGTCCACGTGCACAGCCGGGGCGCTGTGCACGTGAAGATCGAGGCGGTCACCCGTCACAACGACCGGAGCACCTCGCGCTCACCGACGTTGTCGGCCACCGCTCGGGCCGCGTCCCGCTACCACCGGGGTAGGACCTGGACATTGGCCGCGCGGTCAGATCGCGGTCAACCCCTCGCTCGGCAGCGCCAGCACCTGGCCCGGGACGATGTGGTTCGCGTCGGCGACGATGTCGCGATTGAGGTCGAAGATCTCAGGCCAGCGACTGCCGTCGCCGAGAGCCGCCGCTGCGATCTGGAAGAGCGTCTCGCCGGACTGCACGAGGTGCACGTTGAGCGCACTCCAGGTGTTCGGTCCGACGATCCCGTCCACGGCGAGGCCGACAACGTGCTGGAACTGCACGACCGCAGCCTCGGTCGCGGGTCCGAACACGCCGTCGATCACTACGTGGTGGCCGCGCTGACGAAGGACGTTCTGCAGGCCCTTCACAACGCCGCCCTTCGATCCTCGCCGGATCGTCTGCGGAAGATCGGTCATTTGCGGAACGTGAGTCATTGGTCGTCTCCTCGTTGTCGGAGCGCCGAACCGCAGCCTGGGTGTCCGTTCGTCATGACCACGGATCGGCGTGTGCCCGGGGTGGGGTCCCGCGGACGTCGGTAGGTGGATGTCGCACGCGGCCCTGCTGATACATCACAATGCAGACGTGGTCGTCGGCGACGTCAGCGGCCGGGGCGCTGTGGTCAACGTCTGAAGTGCGGACCTCAGCTGCCGTGATGTGGTCGGCGCTGCGAGTGTGCCGCGCGGTCGCGGTCAATGTCGGTTCACGGACAGTCGGGCCGGAATGAGCCGTTGGTCGCCAGAGACAGGTTTCGACGCCCCACACCCGCGCGAAGTGATCCGCCCGTCCGAAGCCGTCCGGATCAGGCGTTGTCAGGATGCGGATCGACGGGTGCGAACGCCTGGATCTCGGGCAGCCGGTTGGGCGGCACGTCGACACTTCGCACCACGACCGGTGCTGGCGAGCGGCCCCGGCCCGGCCGCGGCCCGCCCTTGGTTGATCTGCTCGTCGATCCCGTCCAGCGGTGACGGCGGGTGCACGGTGTCGAGCTGTGTTCGACCAGCGGCCGGCTACGCGAGCAGGCACGCAACGGCGGCTGGCCGCTGCCTCGACGAGGCGTGTTCGCGATCGGCGAGGCGCACGTCACGATCACCGACGCAAGAGAACGCCAGCGGGACGCCGTCATCGATCGTCCGCATCGCCGGTGATGTCCTCGAGCACGGCCAACCTGCTCGAGTCCGGCCCGAATCCGGGTCAGGACGCGGCGGCCGGTGCGTCGAGGAACGTCGTGACCGCGTCCAGCACCAGGTTGGTGCGGGCCAGGCCGAAGAAGTGCGTGGTGCCAGGGAACACGGCCAGCTGTGAGGCGGGGACACCGACGAAGTCGCCGTTGACGTCGCCACCGCGCAGTTGCAGGAAGCGGACCGCATGCTCGAGGGTGACGGCGTCGCAGTCACCGACCGTGATCAGGGTCGGCGCGGCGATCCCTTCGATCTCCGCGTCGGCCCAGCCCGTGAACCCCTGGTCGAAGGTGCCCAGTTTGTCGAGCAGGTCCTGCAGCTTGTCGGGGTTCGGCGACTTGGCCAGATAGTCCTGCTCCATCGGGGTGCCGGCGATCATGTCGACCGTCATCTGGCCGACCGCCTCTGCGTTCTCGGGTCGATCACCGTCCGGGTGGAACGAAACGGACGACACGATCAGCTTGCGGATCAACTGTGGGTGCGTGATGGCGAGGTGGAGAGCGACAGCACCGCCGACGCTGAACCCGAAGACGTCGACGCGACCGATCCCCACGTGCTCGAGCATGTCAACGACGTCGGACGTCAGATCGGCGGCCGTCAGGGGGCGATCGATGTCGTTGGTCCGGCCGTGGGCCTGGAAGTCCGTGGCGATGACCTGCCGCGTCTGCGCCAGGCCGGGCAGTACCTGACCAAACTGCAGGTCGATGTTGAACAGTCCGCCGTGCAGCAGGAGCAGCGGCGTCCCGCCCGACCCGTGGATCTCGTAGTACATCCGCAGGCCGTTCACCGGTGCGTACCCGGTGTCGGGGCGGCCAGTGGTCGATGGCTCGGTCATGATGTCCTCCTCGTTGCGGGCGGCACCACCGGGCGCTGGCGGGCAACTCGGGGCGCGCGATGGCGGACTGCAGGGCTCCGGGCGATGGTCGCCGTCAGGTGCTCGGAGGCCTGCCGGGGACCGTCACGCTGATGTCGTCTGATGGGATGGAATGCCACGCCGCGTCCGCGGTCACTGTCGGGTCGGCCATGGTGGACAGCCTCGCACCTCGGAGTCCGAACGTGAAGTTGCACTCCGCGGCGCCTGGGTCCGACCGAGTGGTCGGCACTGCGGTCACTGTGGTCCGATCGACGCGGAGGGTGCCTGCAGCTCCACTCGTCATGCTGCGTCCAATACCACCCGGCGTCCGGCCCGTGAGCGAGTCGGGTCGTCAGCCAACATCCGGCGGTGGCGGCTGTCAATCCGCCGGCTGTCGCCACGGGCCACCCGCCGGCGGGGGAGTGGCGCACCGATCGTGACCGCATCTCGTGTCGTTCCCACTGACATCGCCTCTCGGTCCCTCCGCTCGGCTCGGTCCGAGCGTTGGTCGTCGTGCCGGGATGTCGAGCATCAGCAAGGT
>DASUUK010000033.1 GCA_036374135.1 Euzebyales bacterium | reverse complement strand
CAAGCGCGACAAGCGCGACCGGATCCTGCTCGAGGGAGACCTGCCGAGCCCGTCCGACCCTCCGTCAGGATGCAACTTCCGCACCCGGTGCTGGAAGGCCGAAGACCGCTGTGCACAGGAGGAGCCGGAGCTCATCGACCGGTTCGACCACGGACACCCGAGCGCCTGCTTCTTCGCCGAGCGACGGGCGGCGGTGCTCTAGCGGCGGCAACTGGTCGACCTGCTCGACGGCGTCCTGGACCCACGCATCCGCGACGAGTGACGCCCGCTCCCCCGCACCGCGCCGCACCGGGGCGGCGCCGTGCCAGGACGGAGATCTCGACCGCTCAGGACTCGATGTCGGGTTCGGCGACGAGCCGCACACGCTCGGGCGTCGCGGTCCCCCACGGTGTGATCGTCAGGTCACGCACACGCGCGCCGACGACGGTCCGCTGGCGGAGGCTGAACAGCGGCACCACGGCCTGGTCCCGCAGCGCCCGGCCCTCGGCCCGCGCCCAGAGACGCTCACGTTCGAGTGCCGAGTCCTCCCGGCGTGCCCGGTCGAGCAGGGCGTCGACGCGCGCATCGGCGTAGCCCCCGTAGTTGGCGCCGTCACCTGGCTCCCACGGCGCGCCGGAGCGCACGATCGCCTCGAGCATGCTTCCGGCGGTCGGATGCTGAGCTCGCCATCCGAACCGGTACAGCCCGAGGCTGCCCGACTCCATCGCGCTCAGGTACTCCTCGAACGGCAGCGCGCGCACGGTCAGCGTCACACCCGCGTCGGCCAGATCCCGACGGATCTGCTCCGCCACCTGCTCGTGCCCGGCGCCACTGTCGATCGTCAGGGTGATCTCGCCGACGCCCGCGTCCCGGAACGCCGCCGTCGCGAGCGACGGCAGGTGCATGCACGAGTCACACGCCGGCCTGTCGATGCGGGCGAGCGCCGGAGGCACGATCCAGTACGCCGGATCCAGGGCCAGGTCGCGCTGGTCGTCGACCAGTGCCTGACGGTCGATGGCCCGGCTCAACGCGCGGCGTACGTCAGGATCGTTCCACGGCGGACTGTCGACCGCAAAGGCCAGGAAGTACAGCGCCGGCAGTGGATTGTCGACGACACCCGGACCTTCCCCATGCTCGGCGGAACCATAGGCCCGCTGCGCCTGCCGGAGGGCGCCGGCCGGCACGGGTGCGACATCGATGCGCCCCTGCTGGAACGCGACATAGGCCCCGTCGGCGTCGATGATGCGGAAGACGATCTCACCGACGTGTGCCGCCGAGGAGTCCCGTGGTCCGTTGCGCCACCGCCGGTCGCGTTCCACGCGGATGAACGCGCCGCTTCGCCACGGCTCGGTCATGCGGTACGGGCCGTTGCCGACGGGGTTGCGGGCGAACCGACCTGCGCCGCCTCGGCCCCGTGGGACCGGCGCGAGCGTGGGATGGGCGACGAGGGCCGGCAGGTCCATCGCGGGCCGGTTCAGCCGCACCTCCAGCGTGACGTCGTCGAGCGCCCGGACACCGGCCAGCCGCGTGGCGCGGCCCGCTCGCACCGCGCGGTAGCCCTCGACGTCCTGCAGGTGGGACCCGGTCACGCCGCGCGCCACGGTGCGTCCCCACGACACGGCGAAGTCCTCGGGACGCACCGGTGTGCCGTCGTGATAGCGGGCGCCGCGGCGGAGCGTGAACCGCCAGGTTCGGCCGTCGTCGGCGGACCGCCACCGCACCGCCGCGCGCGGACGTACGGTGCCGTCGACGGCGACGGCGGTCAGCGAATCGAAGAGCATGTCGACGATGAGGATGGCGGCGTCGTCTGCGGCGTCCGTCGGCCCGATCGCCGACGGCCGTGCGATGGCCCAGCGCAGTGTCCCGCCGACGGGAGCGCCCGCGACAGGTGGAGGACTGGCGGACGGCGACGCGGACGGGGTGACGGCGTCCGTCTCCCCCGTGGTGTCGCAGCCGGTCAGCAGGATGACCAGCGCGACGCAGCACACCAGGACACGCCGAACGACGCCGTTCGACGCCGTGGGCCTCCCGCGCGTCAGGTCAGGCGAAGGCTCAGCAGGATGGTGGTCATCATGAAGACCACGGCGGTGATCACCGTGAGCCGGTCCAGGTTGCGTTCCACGACGGTCGACCCGCTCATCGTGTTCATGGCCCCCCCGCCGAACATGTCGGACAGGCCGCCACCCCGCCCGGACTTCAGCAGGATGAACAACACGAGGAGCAGGGAGACCAGGATGTGGACTCCGATGATGATGCCGGTCAGCATCCGCTCAGACCTCCCGGGGACATGTGATCGGTGTCAGTGTAGCCAGGCACGCCGACGCGCGTGGCCGCGTCAGCGGTCCTAGCGTTCGGTCGCGTTGCGGCTGACCGTGAAGAACCCGACCTCACGCATGCCGCCGCGGAAGGTGATCAGCTCGTCGTCCACACGCAGCCTGGCGCGGTCGTGGAGCTTCTGCAGCTCCCACGCCCGCTGTCCATCGCCGGCCCACACCAGGTGCGACGGGGCGGCGCCCGCAGTCGCGTGCGTGCCGGCACGCAGTTGAGCGGTCGACTCGATGCACGGGCACAGCAGGCCGTCGTCGGTGACGTCGGCGACGGCGGAGGCCGCGGACCGCGACCGCTGCGTGACCCCGGCGACGGGCGCGGTCGCACGGAAGGTGGCGAACGCGGGCGACTCGGTCGTCGCCGACGAGGGCGACGGCAGCACCTGCAGCAGGACGCCGTCGTTGTGCAGGAGCCTGGCCGTCCACGCCGGAAGGAGCAGTCCGATCATCACCGCGACCGTGAGCACCGTGACCGACAGGCCCACGTCGCGGCGCCGCGGGCGGTGGCTCAGGCCGTGCGGTGGCGAGATGAGGCGCTGGACCCGCACGACGACGTGCGGCTGCGTGGTCCGGCCGAGCCCCAGGCCCGGCCACTGCACCGTCGACGACACTGCAGCGCACGCGCCGACCACGCGCCTGCCCGCGGTCTGCGACTCCCACACCTTGAGGATGGTCGATGCCAGTGCGCCGGGACGCCGGGTGCACCGCGCCGCAAGATCGTCAGCGGCCTCCTCCTGCTCCCGCCGCAGCCAGCACGTCGCCAGGTGCAGTCCCGGCAGGAAGAACGTCACGTCCCGGCTGAGCCCCGTCAGCAGCGTCAGCAACGGGTCGCGCCGCCGGATGTGGGCCATCTCGTGTGCCAGCAGCGCGTCGAGCTCGGCCTCGTCGAGCGTGGCCAGCAGGTCGGGGTCGACCGCGATCCACGGGCGCCGGATGCCCGCCGTGAACGCACCGCCCGGGCACCGGGCACGCAGCCGGATCTGCGGGGGTGTGATGCCGGCCTGCACGGCGAGCGTCAGCGCACGGCGGCGGATCCGCGGGGGCGCCAACGGGCTGCGGCGTCGCAGCGCGTGCACGCGCACGACCCCGGCAAGCCGCCGTGTGATCATCAGACCGACGACCAGCAGATAGCCGGCGACGAGCAGGTCGACGCTGCCACCGATGCGTTGCACGTCGCCCAGGACGTCCATCAGCGCGCCCGCACCGACCAGTCGGTCCGTGTCGATCCAGACGTTGGGGAGGAACCCGTTGTCGGCCGAGACGACCGCGAGCACCGCGGCCGCGACGAACGGCATGACCAGCAGGAGTCGCCGACCGATCACGCTGCGCACGACGTCGCGGCGCAGGAGGACCTCGACCAGCAGCACGGCCACCAGCGACCCGAGCAGCGCCCGCGCCGCGAATGACTCGAAGAGGAAGAGGAAGAACCCTCCCGCCCCGTCCGGCACTACTCCTCCTGGCTGCGCAACTGCTCGATCCGCCGACGCAGGTCATCGGTCGATCCCGCGGCACCCTCGTCCTCCACCACCTGCATGAAGTAGCTCATGGCGGGCTCGGGGAAGCGGTCGACGAGCCAGTCGACAACCGACGTCACCGTCGACCTCGCGTACTCGTCGCGCGAGATCGTCGCGTGGTAGCGGTGGGCCAGACCGGACGTGTCACGGGCCAGCAGGCCCTTCGAGGCCAGCCGCGCCATCGTCGTCATGACGGTCGTGTAGGCCAGGTCACGGCGTTGCGCCAGCGCCTCGTGCACATCGCGGACCGTCGTGTCGCCGAGACTCCACACGGTCTCCATGACATCTGTCTCGAGCGGTCCGAGCAACCCCTGCAGTTGGGATCGGCGCTTGGCCATCGTCTACCCCGTTGTCTCGTGTCCGCGGGTCCGGTCGGCCGCGAGGCCCTCGGTCGGACCCACAGAGATCGTGAGCGTTCGCATCGTACACCCGAGGCGCGCACCGTCGCCCGACCCCGGGCCGGCGTCCAGTGTCGGGCATCCTACGACCGCTGTCGACCCGTATGTTCTGCGGAGCCGCACACGACTTCAGGTCGCGGCGTGCCTACAGCCGGTGGAAGCGGCAGATGGCGGCGAAATCGTCCGCGGTGAGACTCGCTCCCCCGACCAGCGCACCGTCGATCTCGTCCCGGCTCATCAGCTCGGCCACGTTGCCCGGCTTCACGCTGCCCCCGTACTGCACCCGCACAGTCGCACCGGCATCGGTGCCGAGCACGTCCGCCACCTGTGACCGCGCGAAGCCACACATCTCGTTGGCGTCCGATGGGGTCGCCGTCTTGCCGGTACCGATGGCCCACACCGGCTCGTAGGCGATCACGACGTCGTCGGCCTGCGCGCCGGTCACACCCTCGAGACCGCGCTGGACGTGTCGCGCGACGACGTCCTTGGCCTGCCCCGCTTCACGCTCGTCGTCGGTCTCGCCCACGCACAGGATCGGCCGCATGCCGTGGGCGAGGACGGCGCGCACCTTGCGGTTCACCGTCTCGTCGTCCTCACCGAACACGTGGCGCCGTTCCGAGTGGCCGCACACGACGTAGCGGACGGTGAGCTTGGCGAGCATCGGTGGGCTGACCTCGCCCGTGAACGCGCCCGCGTCCTCGTAGTGGCAGTTCTGTGCACCGAGGCCGATCGCGAGGCGGTCGCCCTCGATCAGCGTCTGGATGCTGCGCAACGCGGTGAACGGCGGGATGACGACGATCTCAGAGCGGTCGTAGTCCTGCTCGTCCAGGTGGTAGACGAGCTGCTGCACGAGCTGGATCGCCTCGAGGTGGTCCTTGTGCATCTTCCAGTTGCCCGCGAGCAGCGGCGTGCGCGCCATCGGCGTCTCCTCGTTCGATTGTGGTCTACGACTGGCGCAGGGCCGCGACGCCTGGAAGCTCGACGCCCTCGAGGAACTCGAGCGAGGCGCCACCGCCGGTGGAGATGTGACCCACGCGGTCGGCGAAGCCCATCGAGCGCACAGCGGCCGCACTGTCGCCCCCGCCGATGACGGTGAACCCGTCGCAGTCGGCGACAGCACGGGCGACGCCGTTGGTGCCCTCCGCGAACGCCTCCCACTCGAAGACGCCCATAGGCCCGTTCCACACGAGCGTCCGGGCGTCGGCGATGACGTCGCGGAACGCCGCCACCGTGTCGGGTCCGATGTCGAGGCCCATCCACCCGTCGGGGATGGCGTCGGCCGCCACCCGCTCGTGCTCGGCGTCGGCCGAGAACTCGGAGGCAGCGACGATGTCGGTCGGCAGGTGCAGACGGTCGCCGGCCTCGGAGATCAGGTTGGCGACCGTGTCGAGCTGATCCTCCTCCACCCGGCTCGCTCCGACGGCGGTGCCCGCCGCGCGCAGGAAGGTGAAGCACATCGCGCCGCCGATCAACAGGTGATCGACGCGTCGCAGGAGGTTGTCGATGACCCCGAGCTTGTCGGATACCTTCGCCCCGCCGAGGATGGCGACGAACGGCTTGTCGGGCTGACCCAGCAGCCGCGACAGCGTCTCGACCTCGCGGCGCAGCAGCTGGCCGGCGACGGCCGGCCGCAGCACAGCGGGCACGCCGACGACGCTGGCGTGCGCACGGTGCGCCGCGCCGAACGCGTCGTTGACGTACGCATCACCCAGCGACGCGAGCTCGCGCGCGAACGTCTCGTCGTTGGCCTTCTCGCGCGGATCGAAGCGCAGGTTCTCAAGCACGGCGACGTCGCCGTCGCGCAGACCGTCGATGACCGCGTGGGCGTTGTCGCCCACCGTGTCCGACGCCGCGGCGACGGTGGCGCCGAGCAGCTCGCCGAGCCGCGCGGCGACCGGCGCCAGGCGCAGGTCCTCGCGCACCTCGCCCTTGGGTCGCCCCAGGTGACTCATCAGGATGACGCGGGCGCCCGCGTCCCGCAGGGCGCGGATGGTCGGCAGTGAGGCCTCGAGCCGCAGGTCGTCGGTGACCCGGCCGTCATCGAGCGGAACGTTCAGGTCGGCACGCACCAGCACGCGGCGGCCCCGCGGTGCGAGGTCGTCGAGCGTCGGCAGCGGCCCACCGGCCGCGGAGGCGTCGTCGACCACGGTGCTACAGCCGCTCGCCGACGTACGCGACGAGATCGACCAGACGGCACGAGTAGCCCCACTCGTTGTCGTACCAACCCAGCGTCTTGACCGTGGAGCCGGAGGCCATCGTGGCCAGCCCGTCCAGGATGCAGCTGTGCGGGTTGCCGATGATGTCAACCGACACGATCGGGTCGGTCGACACCTCCAGGTAGCCCTTCAGCGGTCCGGCTGCCGCCTCGTGGAACGCGTCGTTGACCTGCTCGGCCGTGACGTCCTGCTCGAGGTTGACCACCAGGTCGGTGACGGACCCGTCGACGACAGGCACGCGCAACGCCATGCCGTCCAGCTTGCCCTCGAGCTGTGGCAGGGCGAGTGACGCGGCTTTTGCCGCACCGGTCGTCGTGGGCACGATTGACATCGCGGCCGCGCGAGCGCGTCGCAGGTCCTTGTGGGGCGCGTCGTGCGTGCCCTGGTCGTTGGTGTACGCGTGCACTGTCGTCATCAGGCCGTTGACGATGCCGAAGCTGTCGTCGAGGACCTTGGCCATCGGCACGACGCTGTTCGTCGTGCAGCTCGCGTTCGAGATGATGTCGTGCGTTGCCGGGTCGTACTCGCCCTCGTTGGCGCCGAGGACGATGGTGATGTCCTCGTTCTTGGCCGGCGCCGAGATGATGACCTTGCGGGCGCCCGCGGTCAGGTGCTTCGACGTGCTGTCCTTGTCGGTGAACAGACCCGTGGACTCGATGACGATGTCGGCACCCAGTTCCTTCCACGGAAGGTTTGCCGGATCGCGCTCGCTGCTGATGCGGATCTCGTCGCCGTCGACGATCAACCCGTTGTCGCCGAGCTCGACGGTGCCGGGGAAGCGCCGGTGCACCGAGTCATACTTGAGCAGGTGCGCGAGCGTCTCGTTGTCGGTGATGTCGTTGACACCGACGATGTCGACGTCAGCGCCCTGCGCCTTCGCCGATCGCAGGAAGTTGCGGCCGATGCGACCGAAACCATTGATGCCTACCCGTACCGTCATGGTGTACCTCTCACGTCGCAGGTGCACGAAGATGCCGCTCCAGCAACCGTGGTAGCCGCCATGGCGTCAGCCGAAACCCCGTGCGGCGTCATCTTCGCCGCTTACCAGCTCCGCCAACCGCCGGAAGCGCCGGGACACCGTGGCCCGGCTCACGTCGAGCAGCTCCGCCAGCTGCCCGAGGCTCGCCGTGGGGTTGGCGAGCCGCGCGAGCGCGGCGGTACGCAGGTCGTCGTCGAGCTCGTCGAGGCCGACCTGCGCCAGCACCTCGAGCACCACCGCGACCTGGCCCGTCGCGGCCTGCACGCTGCGTCCCGCGTTGGCCCGGTCCGCGTTGACGCCGCGGACGGCGGCACTGCGGACGGCACGGCGGGTGCGCTCCTCCTCCCACCGCAGGTAGGCGGTCGTGGCACCCGTCCCTGCCAGCAGCGTGCCGATCGCCCCCCGCGACTTGCACACGACCCGCCAGCGGTCGCGCACGTGGGGCGACGCGGCGGCCCTGACACCGAGCTGCTCCAACAGCTCCATCAGCTCCCGGGCCAGCAGCTCGGTGGGCGCCTCGACCTCACAGTGCGCGCGATGGGGCTGCGCGAGCCGCAGCCTGGCCAGGGCGACGCCGCGCACATAGGCCCACCGGGCCGCGTCGTCGTCCAGCCACGGCGGCAGCGCCGTCCGCCTACGTCCGGCGACGACGTCCAATGCGAGCGCCGGCAGCAGTGGAGGCGGTACCTCGAGCTCGACGAGCAGCCCGGGACGGGGGGCCCGGACCCGTCGCGCCCGCAACCGCAGGCGCTGATCGAACAGGTGCGAGGCGAGGCGGTCGGCGCGGCGGGCCGGTGTCGGCGACAGGGTCGACGCCCACGTCCACCCCTCGTCGGCGCCGCCGTGGCGTCGCATCACGCCGCTGAAGCGCAGTAGCCCCGACAGCTCGGACCGGCCAACGACGCCGCGCGGCAGCGGCAGGGCCGCGAGCTCGGCGCGCACGCCGGCGGTCAGACTCACGGCGTGGCGGCGACCGGTCCCGCCTCGACCACGAGCGCACGCTGGAGGGCGGCGGCGAGCCTGGCGGGGTCGTGGGCGGCGCCGATGGCACCGTGCGCGTCACGGCACAGCAGATCCGCCGCGACCACGTGGCGGACGCCCGGCAGATCGGCGACCGGACGCAACGCCGCGCCCGGACCAGCGGGATGCGGGCCGTCGTGCATGACCACCACGTCGATGCTCCTGCCCTGCAGCGCCGCGCGCAGCTGGTCGACGTGGTCGCGCAGGGATAGCTGGGCGGTCTCGCCCGGGGGCGCCTTGACGTTCGCCACGTGCACCACCGGACAGTCCGCGTCCCGCACCGCGCCTCGCAGATCCGGCACCAGCAGGTTGACGATGACGCTCGTGAACAGGCTGCCCGGACCGAGGACGACCGCGTCCGCACCCTGCACGGCGGCGATCGCGTCGTCACAGGCGGCCGGGCCGTGCGGCTCCAGCCAGATCGACTCGAGGGGACCGTGGCTGTTGGTGATCGCCGCCTGGCCGCTGACCCGCCTGCCGGCGACACGAGCGGCGATCTGCACCGGCTCCAGCGTCGCGGGCAGCACGGCACCCTCGCACGCCAGCAGTTCCTCGGCGGCACGCAGCGCGCCGACGACGTCGCCGTCCGCCCGCTCGGCGAGCGCCACGAGCAACAGGTTGCCCAGCGCGTGGCCCTCCAGGTGGCCACGCTCGAAGCGGTGCGCCAGGACGTCGGCGAGGTCCGTGTCACCTGCCAGCGCGAGCAGCGCCATCCGCAGATCGCCGAGCGCGATGATCCCGAGGTCGCGCCGGAGGCGTCCGCTCGACCCACCGTCGTCGGCCACCGTCACAACGGCCGTGGGCGCAACCTCCATGTGCCGGCACGCCGCGAGCACCCGTGACAGCCCGTGGCCGCCGCCGATCGCGACGACCCGGCGTGGGCGTGTGCCCGGATCGGTGGGGTTCACAGGCTGCAGTCGCGGTGGTCGACCTGGACCGCGACGTCGAACCGACGCACGAACTCACCGATGCGTTCGGCCAGCGCGACCGACCTGTGGCGGCCCCCGGTGCACCCGATCGCGATCGTGAGGTACCGCTTGCCGTCGTCGATGAACGCGGGGATCATGACGTCGAGCAGATCGAGCAGCCGCGCCAGGAAGTCCTTGGTCAGCGGCTGGCCGAAGACGTAGTCGGCGACTGGGGCGTCGCGGCCGGTCAGCGGACGCAACTCGTCGACCCAGTGCGGGTTCGGCAGGAACCGTACGTCGAGCACCAGATCCGCGTCGCGCGGCGTGCCGTGCTTGAAGCCGAAGCTCAGGACGTTGACGATCATGGCGCGGCCGTCGTCGCCGAACGCGTCGGTCACCCGGTTCCGCAGCTCGTGGACGTTGGTTGCACTCGTGTCGACGATGAGGTCGGCATCGGCCCGCAGATCCGTCAGCAGCGCGCGCTCGTTGCTGATGCCATCGATGATCCGCCCGCTCGGCGCGAGCGGATGGCGTCGGCGCGCCGCCTCGTACCGCTTTACCAGCGTCTCGTCATCCGCCTCGAGGAAGAGCAGCCGCAGCGGCATGCCCTGTTCCCGCATCGAACGGATGTAGGGCTGCACGTCGCCCCACAGCGGGCGACCACGTACGTCCACGACCAGCGCGACCCGTGCGATCGTCGAGCCCGCAGCGGTCACGAGCTCCATCACACGGGCGAGCAGCTCGGGCGGCATGTTGTCGATGACGAAGTAGCCGAGGTCCTCAAGCACGTTGGACGCCGTGGACCGCCCCGCGCCCGACATGCCGGTGATCACCACGACCTCGGGCTGCGGCACCTCGTCGTCGACAACGGCGGGCCTGGCTGTGGTCATCGCTCGTCCTCGCGTGCGGCTGTGCCTGGCTGGAAGTGTGCGTGGATGGTCCGTGCAAGCATGCTCGAGATGCCGGGGACCTGCTCGAGCTCGTCGATCGTGGCGTCCCGGACGCCCTGCAGCGACCCGAACACGTCCAGCAGGTTGCGACGCCGCGCCGGCCCGATGCCGTCGATCTCGTCGAACGCCGACTCGGTCATACGCCTGCCGCGCAGCGTCCGATGGTAGGTGACGGCGAAGCGGTGCGCCTCGTCGCGCACACGCTGCAGCAGGTACAGCGCCTCGCTGGCGCGCGGTAGCAGCACCGGCTCGGACCGATCGGGCAGGAACACCTCCTCCAGCCGCTTCGCGAGGCCGCAGATCTCCACGCCGTCGATCCCGAGCTCCTCCAGCGCGCGACGTGCGGCGTTCAACTGGCCCTTGCCGCCGTCGATGATCACGAGGTTCGACGGGTACGAGAACTTGCGCTCGCTGGCGGGCCCGGCCTGTTCGTCGAGGAATCGCCGGAACCGCCGCGTGATGACCTCGTGCATCATCGCGAAGTCGTCCTGACCGACGACGCCGCGGATCTGGAAGCGCCGGTACTCGGACTTGCGCGGCAACCCGTCCTCCATCACGACCATCGAGGCCACCGAGTTGGTGCCCTGCAGCGTCGAGATGTCGTAGCACTCCATCCGCAGGGGCGCTTCGTCCAGTCCCAGCGCCTGCTGCAGCTCGTTGAGGGCCTGGCTGCGGGCGTTGAAGTCCTTGGCACGCTTGAGCCGGTGCTGGTGGAACGCCTCCTTGGCGTTGTCGGCGACGGTGGCCAGGAAGTCGCGCTTGGCGCCCCGCACCGGAACCGTCAGCCGCACCCGGCCGGTCGCGTCCTGCGCGTCCCGGCGCAGCTCGGTGCACAGCTCCTCCAGCGTGTCGCCGTCCGCCGGCTCGAACGGCACGAGGATCTGCCTGGGCAGCTCCTCCGCCCGCTCCATCGCGAGCTCCAGCACGAAGCGCCCGAGCAGCTCGCCCGACGACAGGTCCTCGACCTTGTCGACCGTCCAGCCCTTGCGACCGACCACGCGCCCGCGGCGCACCGAGAAGACCTGGAACGCCGCCTCGTACTCGTCCTCGAACAGATTGATCGCGTCGAAGCTGTCGCGGGCGCTGGTCACCATGGTCTGCTTGGCGAGCGCGCGCTGGGCGGCGTCGATCTGGTCACGCAGCCGCGCGGCCGCCTCGTAGTTCAGCCGGTCGGCCTCGTCGCGCATCTGCTCGGTGAGCTCGCCGAGGACGTCGTCGGTGTTGCCCTCGAGGAAGTTGATCATCTCGTCGACGAGGTCGCGGTGACCCTCGTGGTCGATCTTGCCGACACACGGGCCCGCGCACCGGCCGATGTGGTACAGCAGGCACGGTCGGCCGGTGCGCTCGCACCGGTCGAAGACGCCCTGCGAGCACGTGCGCACCGGGAACACCCGCAGCAGCAGGTCCAGCGTCTCGCGGATCGCGTACGCGTGGGCGTACGGGCCGAAGTAGCGGGTGCCGTCACGGCGCGGGTTGCGCCGGACCATCGCCCGCGGCACGTCCTCCTGGACGGTGATGGCCAGGTAGGGATAGCTCTTGTCGTCGGTGTAGCGGACGTTGTAGCGGGGGCGGTGACGCTTGATCAGGTTGTACTCGAGGTGCAGCGCCTCCACCTCGTTGTCGGTGACGATCCACTCGACGCTGCGTGCCGTCTCGAGCATGCCGCGGGTGCGCTGGTGGATGGTCGACCAGGCCCCGAAGTAGCTGGCCAGCCGGGCGCGCAGCTGCTTCGCCTTGCCGACGTAGATCACACGCCCGTGGCGGTCGCGCCACAGGTAGCAGCCCGGATCGGTCGGGATGGTCGCCGGGTCGGGTCGGAACGCGCGGGCGGGGTTCTGCACGCGCCCAATCGTAGTGGCAGGAGCTGTCCGGGCGATTGCCGGACGACGACGTGTGTCAACCTGCGATGTGGGTAGTTGGTCTGTCAGAAGCCACGGCGAGTCGGGTGTTCCCAACGGATTGGACCGGCTGCGCCGGACAAGCGTCTCTCGAAGGAGTCAGATCCCATGAAGCCATCTGTCCGGCTGCTGAGCCTTCTCGCAGCCCTGTTCATGCTGCTCGCAGCCTGCTCGACCGCCGAGGAGGCCGGGCAGACCGAGGACGGAGGTGACACGGCCAGCGAGCCCGTGGTCGAGGAGACCAGCGAGCCCGCCGACGACTCACTCACCTCGGAGCCCGCGCTCGAGGAGGAGACCGAGGAGACGACGACCGACACCGGCGACGACACGTCGAGCACGGACCAGAGCATCGCCGACATCGCCGCCGACAACCCGCAGCTGTCGCAGCTCACGGCCGCACTCGAGACCGCCGGGCTGACCAGCGCGCTCGAGGAAGCGGGTCCGTTGACGGTGTTCGCACCGAACAACGACGCGTTCGCGCAGCTCAATCAGGATGATCTGGCGGCGCTGCTGGCGGATCCGAGCAGCCTCGGTGACATCCTCCAGTTCCACGTGGTCGAGGGTGCGGTCATGTCCACCGACCTCGAGGACGGCCAGACGGTCACCACCCTCCAGGGTGACGACCTGACGATCAGCATCGACGGTGACACCGTCATGGTCGACGACGCCGAGGTCGTCCAGGCCGACATCCAGGCCGGGAACGGCGTCATCCACGTGATCGACACGGTCCTCCAGCCGTAACCCATCCGCTCCAGGGGACGGCCGGCGCCACGTGGTGCCGGCCGTTCTGCGGCCCACGCACACCCACATGGCACGCGCGCGGCCGGGTCCACTGGCGGTGGCGCCCAGGCGGGGCCGGCGTCGGGTGGGCAACCTGCCCCGGGTGCACGTCGACGGACGGGCGTCGGCGCAGAACGACCCTGGTACGAGTAGGACCAAGGACCTGGTGCGCGCGGCGCGGTCGCGCGGCGCGGTCAGCACCGCCGACCCTTCCACCATGGCCGGTCGCCGCCCGCGGTCGTGGTCCGGCGCTGACGCGGCAACGACGCTCGCGCGTCGGCGAGCGCGTTGCGGGTCGCCTTGTAGCCGCGTCGTTCGAGCATCGTCTGCCGCCCCCACCTCGCCCGAGCGGCACACCCACGCCGGCGCCGTCCACGGCGCCGGCGAACGTCACGCGCGGGCGAGCAACGGGCGCAGGAACTTCCCGGTGTAGCTCGCCCCGACGTCCGCCACGTCCTCGGGCGGCCCCTCGGCCACGATGCGGCCGCCGCCGCTGCCGCCCTCGGGTCCCAGATCGATGATCCAGTCCGAGGTCTTGACGACGTCGAGGTCGTGCTCGATGACGATGACCGTGTTGCCCTTGTCCACCAGGCGGTGCAGCACCGACAGCAGGCGGCGGACGTCCTCGAAGTGCAGTCCCGTGGTGGGCTCGTCGAGGATGTAGACCGTCTGACCGGTCGCGCGCTTGCGCAGCTCCGACGCCAGCTTCACCCGCTGGGCCTCTCCCCCGCTCAGCGTCGTCGCGGGCTGGCCGAGGCGCACGTAGCCGAGGCCGACGTCGACCAGCGTCTGCAGATGGTGGGCGATGGTCGGGATCGAGCCGAAGAACGCCAGCGCCTCCTCGGCCGACATGTCGAGCACCTCGCCGATGTTCCGGCCGCGGTAGCGCACCTCGAGCGTCTCACGGTTGTAGCGTCGGCCGCCGCACACCTCGCAGGGCACGTACACGTCCGGCAGGAACTGCATGTCGATCTTGATCGTGCCGTCGCCCTTGCAGGTCTCGCAGCGCCCGCCCTTGACGTTGAAGCTGAACCGGCCCGGCTGGTACCCGCGCACCTTCGCCTCGGTCGTCGCAGCGAACAGCTTGCGGATGTGATCGAACATCTTCGTGTAGGTCGCGGGGTTCGACCTGGGTGTGCGGCCGATCGGCGTCTGATCGATGCCGACGACCTTGTCGATCCTGTCGAGCCCGTCGATCCGGCGGTGCCGGCCCGGGACGGCGCGCGCGTCGTAGACGTGCCGCATCAGGGCGGTCTTGAGGATGTCGTTGACCAGGGTCGACTTGCCCGAGCCCGACACACCGGTGACCGCGACGAACAGCCCGAGGGGGAACGTCGCGTCGATCGCGTCGAGGTTGTGCTCCCGCGCGCCACGGACGACCATTTCCCGGCCGCGCTGCCGCGTCCTGCGCTGCGGGGGCACGGCGATCTCGCGGCGGCCGGCGAGGTAGTCGCCGGTGATCGATCCGTCCGCGGCCGTCAGGCCCTCCAGTGACCCGGAGTGCACGATGTGCCCGCCGTGCTCCCCGGCGCCCGGTCCGATGTCGACCAGGTGGTCGGCAGCCTCGATCGTCGCACGGTCGTGCTCGACCACGATGACCGTGTTGCCCAGGTCGCGGAGGCGCAGCAGCGTCTCGATCAGCCGTTCGTTGTCGCGATGGTGCAGTCCGATCGAGGGCTCGTCCAGCACGTACAGGCAGCCGACGAGGCCGGATCCGATCTGCGTCGCCAGCCGGATCCGCTGCGCCTCACCGCCGGCCAGCGTGGCGGCGGCCCGGTCGAGCGTCAGGTAGTCCAACCCGACGTCGAGCAGGAACCGCAACCGCACCCGCACCTCCTTGAGCACCCGTTCGGCGATGATCCGCTCGCGTTCCGTGAGCTCGAGGCCGGCGAAGAAGCGCTCCGCATCCTCGACGGACAGCGCGCACGCCTCGGCGATGTTGCGGCCACCGACCGTCACCGCCAGCACCAGCGGGCGCAGGCGCGCGCCGTCGCACGCGCTGCACGGCACCTCGCGCATGTACTCCTCGATGCGCTGGCGCACTGTGTCCGAGTCACTCTCGCCGTGTCGTCTGAGCAGTTGCGGGACGACGCCTTCGTAGGAGGCGCGGTACCGACGCTTGCGACCGAAGCGGTTGGTGTACGAGACCGTGACCGACAGACCCCCGGAGCGCCCGTACAGCAGCACGCGGCGCTGCCGTGCGTCGAGGTCGGCCCACGGAGTCGTGGGATCAGCGCCCAGGTGGTCGGCCACCGCCCGGAGCAACTGCTCGTAGTAGGTGGACTGGCTGCCGGTCGTCCACGGCCGGATCGCACCGTTGATCAACGGCCGCTGCGGGTCGACGACGAGCTCCGGGTCGACCTCCAGCCGGGTGCCGAGTCCGTGGCAGGTCTCGCACGCGCCGTACGGCGTGTTGAACGAGAAGTCGCGGGGTGCCAGCCGATCGAAGCTCAACCCGCAGGACAGACAGGCCAGGTGCTCGGAGAACACCGTCGTCTCGGGTTCGGCCTCCTCGCCGGCACGCGGCACGGTCTCGATCGCCGCGATGCCGTCGGACAGCCGGAGTGCCGTCTCGACCGAGTCCGCCAGGCGCCGTCGGATCCCCTCCTTGGCGACCAGGCGGTCGACGATCACCTCGATGGTGTGCTGCTCGTACCGGGCGAGCTGCGGCGGGTCGGCGAGGTCCACCACCTCGTCGTCCACGCGCGCCCGGGCGAAGCCCTGCGCCGACAGATCGGCCAGCAGCTTCTCGTACTCACCCTTGCGCCCCCGGACGACGGGTGCGAGCACCTGGAACCGGGTGCCCTCGGCGAGCTGCTCGATCTGATCGATGATCTGCTCCGCCGACTGCGGTTCGATCGGCTTTCCACAGTTCGGGCAGTGCGGTCGACCGATGCGCGCGTACAGCAGACGCAGGTAGTCGTAGACCTCGGTGATGGTCCCGACCGTCGACCGCGGGTTGCGGCTCGTCGACTTCTGGTCGATCGAGATCGCCGGCGACAGCCCTTCGATGAAGTCGACGTCCGGCTTGTCCATCTGACCGAGGAACTGGCGCGCGTACGCCGACAGCGACTCGACGTACCGCCGCTGGCCCTCCGAATAGATGGTGTCGAACGCCAGGCTCGACTTGCCCGAGCCGGACAGCCCGGTGAACACGATCAGGGCACCGCGCGGCAGCTCGAGATCCACGTCGGCCAGGTTGTGCTCCCGGGCACCGCGAACGACCAGCGCACCATCGTGACGCTCCCCGCCCACCGGCTCGCTGGCGCTCGCCCTCACCCTGCGCTCCCCGCCCACCGGCTCGCTGGCGCTCGCCCCCGCCCGCGTGCCACGCCCGCGTCCGGTCGACGTCGATGCCATGCGCAAGCTCCAGGGTATCGTCTGAAGTGAGCGGGACGCGCCGGGGATGGACCGCTCATGTCATTGGGACAACGGGCCCGGGACGGTGCCCGCCGCCGGAGAGAGTCTAGCCCGCGCCGGGTCGGAGCTTCGACGGCCACCATTTCGCAGACAACCGACGGTATGATTTGCACTACACCATGTATCGTGACGGGCGGATGCGGCTGTGGCCTGGTCGGTAGCGAGCACCGCAACGCTGGCGGTCGGCACCGCCACGCTCGCTGTCGGGGTGACCGCCCTGCGCATCGGCCGGCGACGGACGCGGCGCACGGTCGCGGCACTGCTGTTCGTCATCGGTGCGTGGAACCTCGCCTACGCCGTCGAGCTCGCGACCACGAGCCTGACCGTGGCGGAACTCGTGGGCGGCGTGGTGAAATACGCCGCGATCAGCCTGGTGCCGCCGACACTGCTCGTCTTCGTCTGCCAGTTCACGCGCCGGACCGATCTGATGACCCGATCCGCCGCCGTCGCGCTGGCGATCGAGCCCATCTGGGTCGTCACGATGCTCGCCCTCCCCTCGACGCGTGAGCTGATCCGCAGCTATGAGGAACCCCTGGCCGCGGACGTCGTGCCGCTGGTGGCGTCGGGTCCGCTGTTCTGGATCCACTACTGGTACGTGCAGATCCTGCTGATCGCCGGCTGCACCCTGCTGCTCACGTCGCTGGCGCGCCTGCCACGCACCGCCGGGCCACAGGTCCGGCGCATGCTGCTCGCGCTCGCGTTGCCCTGGCTGGTCAACCTCGTCATCATCTTCAGGATCGGTGGCTTCGGCCGCTTCGACGCCACGCCCGCCGCCTTCGCGGTGTTCGCGACCGTGCTGCTGTGGACGTCGGAGCGGTACGCCCTGTTCGACATGGTGCCGGTCGCGCGTGACCTCGTGATCGAGCGGATGAGCGACGCGATCCTCGTGCTCGACGACGAGCGAGCCGTCATCGACCTCAACCCGGCCGCGGTCGATCTGGTGGGACGCGAGAAGGTCCAGGCACTCGGCACGGCGGCGGGTGAGCTGCTGCGGGCCGTGCCGGAGGTCCGCGCGTTGCTCGACAACGTGTCCAACCTGGCCGCACGAACGGAGCTCGAGCTGGCCAACCCCGACCGGGGCGTGGTCCACCTGGACGCCGTCGCCACCCGCCTGCCATCGCCGGCGTCACTGGCGGCGGGCCATCTGCTGGTGCTGCGCGATGTCACCGAGCGCAAGCGCCTCGACGCCGAACTGCAACGGCTGGCCCACTTCGACACGCTGACCGGGCTCCCCAACCGCAAGTTGTTCATGGACCGGCTCTCGCAGGGCCTCGCCCGGGCCCGCCGTGACGGGACGCCGCTGGCGGTGCTGTTCTGCGACATCGACAGGTTCAAGCGCGTCAACGACACCCTGGGCCACGCGCACGGTGACGCGCTGCTGCGCGAGGTCGGGTCGCGGCTGCAGCACCGCGTCCGTCAGGGTGACACCGTCGCACGCTTCGGCGGCGACGAGTTCACGGTGGTGCTGGCCCAGCTCAGCCGCGCCGGCGACGCCGCACTGGTGGCGCGCAAGCTGCTCGCCGAGCTCGACGCGCCGATCGATCTGGGCGGCATGGGCGTGCAGGTGACCGCGAGCATCGGGATCGCCGTCTGGCCCCGCGACGGCGACGACCAGGAGACGCTCGTGCGCTGCGCCGACATGGCCATGTACCGGGCCAAGGCACTCGGCACGAACCAGGTGGCCTTCTTCACATCGGTCATCGGCAGGCGGGCCGCCACGAGGCACCGCCTGGAGGACGACCTGCGGCGCGCACTGACCGCGGACGAGTTCGAGCTGGCGTACCAGCCACAGCTGTCCATCGACGACACCGGCACACCGGGCCAGGTGGTCGGCGTGGAGGCTCTGGCTCGTTGGCGCCACCCGGAGCTGGGCACCATTCCGCCCGGCACCTTCATCCCACTCGCCGAGGAGCTCGGTCTCATGGGCGAGCTCGGCTGCTGGGTGCTGCGGACGGCGTGCCGGGACGCCAGAGCGTGGCGGGAGGAGCTGCACACAGCCGTGCCGGTCGCCGTGAACGTGTCGGGCCGGCAGCTCAACCCCGCCCTGCTCGCGCAGATCGACGATGCACTGCTCGACGCGGGCCTCGAACCGCCCCAGCTGGTCATCGAGCTGTCGGAGCGCACCGTGAGCAGCCACGGCGACCATGTCACCGCGCTGCTGGGCGCCGTCCGGGCGCGCGGAGTGCGCGTCGCCCTCGACGACCATGGCACCGGCGCAACGTCTGCGATGCGGCTCGCCAGCCTGCCCCTGGACGTCGTCAAGATCGACCGCTCGCTGGTCTCCGGGCTCGTGCGCGACGGTGACCATCGCGCGACCGCCGTGCTCGACGCGACCATTAACCTGGCCCACGGCCTGGGTCTGCTCGTCATCGGTGAGGGTGTCGAGCAGGCGTTGCAGCAGCAGCGGCTGGGACTGCTGGGGTGCGACGCGGTCCAGGGGCACCATGTGGCCAACCCCATGCCGGCGGCCGACCTGCTCGATGTGCTGGGCGACCACGCCACCAGGTAACGTCGTAGCGACATGCGCAGATCCCCAGCAGGCGACCCCGCCACGACGCCAGGCTCCCCGACGCTGACGGCCCGGCCCTTCGACGACCGCGGTCACGTCGAGCCCGCAGGTCCAGCGGCGCTGCGGCACATCCGCCATCCCGCGGCGACCCTGACGGTGACCAAGCTGTCGGTCGGCCCGATGGACAACAACTGCTACGTGTTGAGCGACGCGTCCGCCGGCACCGGCATCGTCATCGACGCAGCGGACGAGCCCGACCGCATCCTCGCGGCGATCGGGGACGTCGACATCACCGCCGTCCTGACGACGCACGGCCATCCGGACCACTGGCAGGCACTGGCGGCGGTCGCGCGCGCGACAGGGGCGCGGGTGCTGCACCACGCCGCCGACGCCCAGATGATCCCTGTGCCGGCCGACGGGACCGTCACCGACCGCGACATCATCTCGGTGGGAGCCGCGTCGGTCGAGGTTCGTCACACACCGGGGCACACCGACGGAAGCGTCTGCGTCCTGCTCTCGGGTGCAGCCGATGACCGACCCGACCACACCACGCACCTGTTCACCGGCGACACGTTGTTCCCCGGCGGACCGGGCAAGACGACCAACGCGACCGCCTTCGAGCAGATCATGGCGTCGCTGCGCCGGCAGCTGTTCACGCTCGACGACGACACGTGGGTTCACCCGGGGCACGGCGACGACACGACGCTGGGCACCGAACGACCCCACCTCGACGCGTGGGAGGCCCGCGGATGGTGACCCGACGCGCCGGCGATCCGGTGGCGCCGGGCATGGCACCGCGGTGCGGGAAGGAACCGACATGGTGATCGAGCTCGCGTCCGGTGACGACCGTGTGGTCGTCGACGAGGCCAACGGCGGCCGCCTGTCGTCGTTGCGCATCGGCGGAACCGAGCGGCTGATCGACGCCGCCGACGACCCCTTCGGATGGGGCGCGTTCGCCATGATCCCCTGGGCCGGGCGCGTCGCCGGCGCACGGATCGACGATCTCGACGTGACGCTCGAGGCCAACCACGGCGAGCACGCCATCCACGGCGTCACCTACGACCAGGCATGGTCCGTCGACCGCTCCGCCAACAACGCCGTCGAACTGCTCTGCCCGCTGCCGACGTCACGCTGGCCGCTCGGCGGCATGGCCGCCCAGCGGATCACACTGACCCGGGGCTGCCTCGACCTGGAGATCCAGGTGCAGGCCGGCCAGACACCGATGCCGGTCGCACTCGGCTGGCACCCCTGGTTCCGCAGACCTGACAAGGGCGACATGACGGTCGTCGTCGACAGCGTCTCGGTGCTCCAGACGTCCAAGGACCGCATCCCCACCGGCGAGGTCGTCAAGGCCGGGCGGAAGCTCGATCTGCAGCGGGGCGCCAGGTTGGGGCGCCGCCGCCTCGATCATGCGTACGTCGACGTCAAGCAACCGGTCGCCGTGCAGTGGCCCGACCTGTCGCTGACGATGGAGCTGCCGGTGACGCCCTCGACCGTCGTCGTCTACACGCCGGAGCACGCGGTCTGTGTCGAGCCGCAGACGGCGTGGCCGGACCCCTTCGCCCACCCCGAGCGATCGGGGGTCCGCCAGCTCGGGTCGCACGAGATCTTCAGCGCCAGCACCCGGTGGACGTGGGCGGCACACTGATCAAGCGTCACGCCGACGGCGGGGCGCCCCGGGGCGTCCGGCCGGCACCGGCTGTCAGCGCAGCGCGTCCTCCATCGCCCGCAGCTCGCGGCGCAGCTCGGTGATCTCGTCGCGGAGCCGCGCCGCGTACTCGAACTTCAGATCCGATGCGGCATCGTGCATCTCATCGGTCAGTGACTGGATGAGCTTCGCGAGATCGGCCTTGGGCAGGTCGGACACGTCGACCCCGTCGCCGTCACCCCGTCGGGTGCGCCGGTTCGGCGCCGTCGCCGCCGCGTAGGGCTGACCCGCCTCCGCCGCGCGGGCGATCTGGATGATGTCGCCGACCTTCTTGCGGATCGTCTGCGGGTCGATGTCGTGCTCTGCGTTGTAGTCCAGCTGCAGCTCACGGCGCCGGTTGGTCTCGTGCAACGCCCGGCGCATCGAGTCGGTCAGCTCGTCGGCGTACATGACGACCTGACCCTTCACGTTGCGCGCCGCACGCCCGATCGTCTGGATCAGCGACGTCTCCGACCGCAGGAACCCCTCCTTGTCGGCGTCGAGGATCGCGACGAGCGAGACCTCCGGCAGATCCAGGCCCTCGCGCAGCAGGTTGATGCCGACCAGCGCGTCGAACTCGCCCAGCCGCAGCTCGCGGAGGATCTCGATGCGCTGCACCGTGTCGATGTTGGAGTGCAGGTAGCGGACCCGCAGACCCGATTCGAGGAGGTAGTCGGTCAGGTCCTCGGCCATCTTCTTGGTGAGCGTGGTGATCAGGACGCGCTCGTCGTCGTCGGCGCGCCGGCGGATCTCACCGATCAGATCGTCGATCTGGCCCCTGGTCGGCCGGATGACGACCTCGGGGTCGACCAGGCCGGTCGGGCGGATGACCTGCTCGACGACGGTCGTCGAGACGCGACGCTCGAACGACCCCGGCGTCGCCGAGACATGCAGGGTCTGCGGGACGCGCTCGCGGAACTCCTCGAACGTCAGCGGGCGGTTGTCGCAGGCGCTCGGGAGACGGAAGCCGTGCTCGACCAGCACCCGCTTGCGCGACATGTCGCCCTCGTACATGCCACCGATCTGCGGGTTGGTGACGTGTGACTCGTCGATGACGCACAGGAAGTCGTCGGGGAAGTAATCGAGCAGCGTGTGCGGCGCCTCACCCGGGCTGCGCCCGTCGATGTGGCGCGAGTAGTTCTCGATGCCGGAGCAGAAGCCGATCTCGCGCATCATCTCGAGGTCGTAGCTGGTGCGCATGCGCAACCGCTGCGCCTCGAGCAGCTTCTGCTCGGCCTCGAGCTCGGCGAGGCGCTCCGCCAGCTCGGCCTCGATCGTCGAGATGGCGCGCTTCATGCGCTCGGCGCCGGCGACGTAGTGGCTGTTCGGGAAGATCCACGCCTCGTCGACCTCGCTGACGAGTTCGCCGGTCACGGGGTTCAGGCGCGTGATGCGGTCCACGGTGTCGCCGAAGAACTCGATGCGGAACGCCAGCTCGGAGTCGGCCGGGAAGACCTCGAGCGTGTCGCCCCGCCGGCGGAACTTGCCGCGGACGAAGTTCAGGTCGTTGCGCTCGTACTGCAGGTCGACCAGCTTGCGCAACACGCCGTCCATGTCGACGTCCTCGTCGCGCCGCAGCGCCAGCACGTGCTTCTCGTACTCGTCGGGTGATCCCAGACCGAAGATGCACGACACGCTGGCGACGATCAGGACGTCCCGGCGGGTCAGCAACGCCATCGTCGCGCGGTGGCGCAACCGCTCGATCTCGTCGTTGATCGACGAGTCCTTCTCGATGTAGGTGTCCGACGACGGGATGTACGCCTCGGGCTGGTAGTAGTCGTAGTAGCTGACGAAGTACTCGACCGCGTTGTGCGGGAAGAACTCCTTGAACTCGTTGGCGAGCTGGGCGGCCAGGGTCTTGTTGGGCGCCATGACCAGCGTCGGCTTCTGGACCGCCTCGACGATCTTGCTGGCCGTGTACGTCTTGCCCGAGCCCGTCACCCCGAGCAGCACCGTGTCGGTCTCGCCCGCCTCGATCGCCCGCGCGACGCCTTCGACCGCCCGCGGCTGGTCGCCGGCGGGCTCGAACTCGCTGACGACCTCGAACCGCCCCTCGGTCCGCGCCTTCGTCATGCTCATCGGCCCAATCCTAGGTGCGCCCCGACCCCCCGGCTCCCGCCCAGCCCCACCCTCCTGCCACCACCCCGACAACAGACCCCACCTCGACAACACGCCCCCACCTCGTGAAACGACGACCACCTTCGCGCTCCGATGGTGGTCGTCGTTTGGCAGGATGGTCGAGCACCAGCGTGGGTGGTTGCCCGATGCCGGCGTATCCACGTGAAATGTCATCCACCTCGTGATTCGCGCGTCGGACATCCACAGGCAGATCGGCGACGCAACACACGCGTGGCGCGGTTTCGACCACCCTGAGGACGTGAGCAGACACTCCGCCGATGCCGCCGCGATCGAGCTGATGAATCGCCAGCATGGTCATGCGCGCGTCGGCCAGCTCCTGAACCTGGGACTGTCGCGCGACCAGATCGCACGACGCGTGGAACGTGGCGTGTTCGACCGTGTCGCGCGCGGCGTGGTCGCTCTTCCCGGAAGGCGTGGCGACATCCAAGCGAGAGCGATGCGCGCGGTGCTGATCGCCGGCGACGGTTCTGTTGCGTGCCGCTGGACGGCGGCCGAGCTCCACGGCCTCGAGGCCCCGCGGCACCGGCAGGCGCATGTGCTCGTCGAGACCGCTCGGAGGCGACGACCGATCGACGACGTCGTGATCCATCGGACCAGGTACCTGCCTCCCCGGCACATCGTCCGGGTCGGGTCGGTTCCAACCACGTCCGTCCCACGGACCATCGCCGACTGTTCCACCGAGCTGGATGCGTGGTCGTCGCTCGCGATGTTGGACAGCTGTAGCGCCTCGCCGTCGCTGTGGCGGTCCATCCACCTCACCGCGGACGCGATGTCGAACGGCCGGGCCGGTGTGCGAGCCATCGCCACGGCCACCCATCCCGACGGGGCGCAGCGGTTACGGAGCGTGCTCGAGCGACGCGCTGCTGCGGCGCTCCGAGCGCACGGACTGCCGCCCGGTGAATGGAATGTCGCGTTGCACGACGCGCAGGGACTCATCCGCGAGGTCGACCTTCTCTATCGCGACGTCGGGCTGGTCGTCGAGTTCGACGGCCTCCGATTCCACACCCGACATGACCGCGCACGGCTGGATCGCTCAACGGACCGGCGCCTTCAGCTGCTCGGCATACGGGTGTTGCGGTTCGTCTGGCAGGACGTCGTGCACGACCCTTCGGGAATGGCCACCGAGGTCGCGCGAGCGCACGCAGCCTGACACCCTCACGTGCACCGATCACGTGGTGGTTGTCATTTCACCGCGTTGTGCCGTCATTTGACAACCACCTCGTGATCTGTGCCTGAAGGTGGTTGTCAAATCACGAGGTGGGTGTCGATTCGGGTGTCGGTTCGGGCGGGCCGGTGGCGTCGGCGAGGTCGTGGCGGGGCGGTCAGGAGCGGCGGCGCCAGACGATGATGAACAGCAGCAGGAGGACGGCGGCGACGGGCGCGGCGCGCTTGATGATCGACGGCCCGGCGACCTCGAACAGATCGATGGCCTCGACGTCGGGGCCGGACGTCTGCTTCGGCGTGGTGGCCTGGTTGCCGGCATGCGTGTCGGTGGCGCCGGACTCAGCCGTCGATCCGGCAGGGGTCGCACCGGAGGTCGCGGCGGCGGCCGACGGCGCGGCGGCTGCCGCGGCGGGCGCCGCCCCAGACGCGGGCTGCGGCGGCGCTGCACCGACCTGCTGGGTGATGGCCTGATCCGACGCGGCGGCGCTGCTGCCGTTGCTGCCGACAGCGGGCGTGCCGGCCGGCTGATCGACGGCCTCCTCGGCCGCCTCGTCGTCTCCGGACAGCTTCGTCGACAGGCACTCCGCGAAGCGGCCGATGAGCTTGCTGCCGACCTCGTTCATCACGCCCCGGCCGAACTGCGCCGGCCGGCCGGTGATCGCGAGGTTGCTGACGACGTTGACCTCGGTCTCTTCGTCGCCCTGCTCCTCCAGAGACGCCGAGATCGTCGCGTTGGCGGTCCCGCTGCCGCGCGTCTCCTGGGCGCGTGCCTCGATGACGGCGCTGTAGTTGTCCCGGTCCAGTTCGGTGTACGACGCCTTGCCCCGGTAGGTCACCTGCATCGGCCCCACCTTGACCTTCACGGTACCGGTGAACTCGTCCCCGTCGACGGAGTCGACCGACGCGCCGGGCATGCACGGGGCGATCCGCTCGATGTCGGTGAGCACCTCGAACGCCGCGTCCGCGCTGACGGGCACCGTGAATGTGTGCTTCAGTTCCATTGCTGCTCCTTTGCTGCCGGACGACCGTCGACACTGGGTGGGTTGGTTGGGATCGGGCTCTTTCGACAGGGCGTGCAGGTCGGCCTCGGTGTCGATGTCGCGCGGCGACGCGCGCGTGTCGCACGGTACCGGCTGTACCCACTCGGGGCGCTCGCGCAACAGGGCACGCGCCCCGCGGTCGCCGACGGCCGACGCCGCCGCGGCGTCCCAGCTCGCCGCGTCGAGCACCACGGGCGTGCGCTGCGCCCCGCCGTAGGTGGCGACCGCGACGACCGCACCACCGCGCCACGCCCGGATGAGATCCCGCACGACATCGGGCGCGACCAGGGGCTGGTCGACGAGCGCCACGACAGCGGCAGGCGCCCCGCTGCGGCGGGCGGCCGCGAGCCCCTCGCGGAACGATCCACCCATGCCGGACGCCCAGTCCGGGTTGTGGACAACCGTGACGTCGGTGTCAGCGAGCACGGCGGTCACCGCGTCCGCGGACGCACCGACCACGACCACGACCGGGGCGCAGCCCGCCAGCGTCAGCAACCGGACGCCGCGCCGCACGAGGGGCTCTCCGTGGAACGCGACGAGCGCCTTCGGTCGGCCGAACCGACTGCCTGACCCCGCGGCGAGCAGCACCCCGGCGGGCGGGGCGGGCCTCACCCGCTGCCGGCGCGGGCGATCGGGGCGGTCGACATCGATCCGTCGCCCCGTACCTCGTGGATGCGCCCGGACGTGTCGCTCAGCGGCAGCCCCGAGCCACCCCAGCGGCACTGGATCAGCTCGGCCGCGACTGACACCGCCGTCTCCTCCGGCGTGCGCGCTCCCAGGTCGAGCCCGATGGGCGAACGCAACCGCGCCAGCTCCTCCTCGGTCAGGCCCCGCTCGCGCAGCCGCTCGAGCCGCTCGTCGTGGGTGCGCCGACTGCCCATCGCGCCGATGTAGCTGGCGGGGCTGCGCAGCGCCACCTCGAGCAGCGGCACGTCGAACTTCGGGTCGTGGGTCAGCACGCAGATCGCGGTCCGCCCGTCGAGGGCGACGCGGTCCAGGTAGCGGTGCGGCCACTCGACGATGACCTCGTCGGCGTGAGGGAAGCGCTTGGACGTCGCGAACGTCGCCCGGGCGTCGCAGACCGTGACGTGGTAGCCGAGGAAGTGGCCGATGCGCGCGACGGCCGCGGCGTAGTCGATCGCGCCGAACACGAACATGCGGGGGCGCGGGGCGAACGACGAGATGAAGACCCGGACGTCGTCGAGGCGACGTTCGCCGTGCCGTCCGTAGCGCCGCTCCCCCGTCGCGCCCTGCTGCAGCATGCCGCGCGCGTCGTCGACCACCGCGACCTGCAGGCCCTCCGAGCCCAACCCGCCCTCGGTCCAGTCGGGTCCGATCAGCATGGCCTCGCCCCGCTGCGGCGGCGCCTCCTCCGTCGACGGGGCGTCGATGACGGTCGCCACCACGACGGGGTCCTCGGCGGCGATCGCGTCGAGCAGGCGTCCGAACCACGGGCGCGCCAAAGGATCGACGCGTTCCACGAAGACGTCCAGTTCGCCACCGCACGTCAGGCCGACCGCAAACGCCTCGTCGTCGCTGTAGCCGTAGTGGGCGAGTTCGGGCATGCCGCTCGCCAGCACCTGCTGGCCGAGCTGGTAGACCGCCCCCTCGACGCAGCCGCCCGAGACGCTGCCCGCGACCTCGCCGTCCGAGCCGACGGCCATGGCCGCGCCCGGTTGCCGGGGCGCACTCTTGCGCACGTCGACGACGGTGGCGAGCGCGAGCGGCTCCTCGGACTTCCACCATGCCTGCAGAGACGTCAGGATGTCACGCACGGATCGTCACCTCCCGGCCGGCGACGACGTCGGCCAGGTGCTCGTAGGACTCGAGACTATGCCCGTCGACGAAGTCGTCGACATACGGCAACGCGGCGACCAGGCCACCCACGAGAGGCTCGAAGCCCGGACGCGCACGCCGCGGGTTGGCCCACACGACGCGGTGCGCGAGCCGGTGCAGCCGCGCCATCTGCTCGCCGAGCAGAGCGGGGTCGTCGCGCTCCCATCCGTCGGACATCACCACCACGACCGCACCGCGGGCCATGCCCCGCTGCCCCCAGCGGTCGAGGAACGCCTTCAGCTGCGCACCGAGCCGCGTGCCACCGCTCCAGTCCGGGATGGCCGCCGCGACCGCGGCCATTGCCGTGTCGGCGTCGCGATGGCTGAGCTCACGAGTCAGCCGGGTGAGCCGCGTGCCGACCGAGAACACCTCGGTGCGGTGACGTGCGCGTGCCGCCGCGTGCGCGAACCGCAGGAGGGCGTCGGCGTAGGGCGTCATCGATCCACTGACGTCGACCAGCAGCACGACCCGGCGCGGCCGGTGCCGCGCCGACCGGTGGCGCAGCTGCGCGACCTCGCCGCCGCTGCGCAGCAGCGCCCGCACAGTGCGCGAGCGGTCGATGGCACCGACGCGGTCCGGCTGCCACCGCCGCGTCCGCCGTTGGGCGCCCGGAAGTGCGAACCGGGCGAGCAGGCGCTGCAGCTGCCGCCGTTCGTCATCGTCGAGCGACGCGACGTCACGGCGGCGCAGTACCTCGACGGAGCTGGCGTTGGCGACCAGCGCGGTCTGGTCCTCGTCGTCCTCTGGTTCTGACCGGTCCTCTGTGATCGACGGCAACGCGTACCCCGCGACCGGACGCGCCGGCACCTGCTGCGCCTGTCGCATGTCGGCCACACGACCGTCGAAGAACGCCGCGAAGACGGTGTCGTAGCGGCCGATGTGCTCGGAATGGCTGCACAGCGTCGCGCGGCCCGCCCAGTACACCTCTGTGCGGTCCCTCGCGTCGAGGTGGTCCAGGGCCGCGATGAAGCGCTGCACCCGGTCGGGACCGACCGGCAGCCCCGCACCGCGCAGCGCAGCGGCGAGCGCCACGGCGCCGACCACCGGCGCCGGGGCGTCCGCCCCGTTCGGCGACGCGGGCTCGTGCCGCGGGAGACCTCCGTTGCTCGTCGCGTCCATGCGCGTGTGGTCCTCAGACCTCGGCCAGCGCCTGCCGCACGAGCTGTCCGATGTCGAGTCGGCGGGCGCGCTCCTGATCCTCACGGTACTTCAACGCCGCGCCCATCGTGGCCATGACGACATCGGGTTCCAGGCTGTGCACATCAAGCGCCGCCAGGGCGCCGGCCCAGTCGATGGTCTCTGCGACCCCGGGCGGCTTGAGCAGATCGGCACCCCGCAGCGCCTGCGTGACGGCCGTCACCTCACGTGCGAGGCGTTCGGACACGCGCGGCAACCGCGTTCGCACGATCGCGATCTCGCGATCGAAGTCCGGATGCTCGAGCCAGTGGTAGTAGCAGCGTCGCTTCAGCGCGTCGTGGACCTCGCGTGTGCGGTTCGACGTGATGACGACGATCGGCGGCTCGGTCGCGCGCAACGTGCCGATCTCCGGCACGGTCACCGTGAACTCCGACAGGATCTCGAGCAGGAACGCCTCGAACTCGTCGTCAGCGCGGTCGATCTCGTCGATCAGCAGCACGCACGGCGACTGTTCGAGCGCCTGCAGCAACGGCCTGGCGATCAGGAACCGGCGCGTGTAGAGCTCGGCCTCGACGGCCGCGACGTCATCGACGCCGCCCGCCTCTGCCGCGCGCAGGTGCAGCAATTGCCGCGGGAAGTCCCAGTCGTACAGCGCCTGGCTCGCGTCGATGCCCTCGTAGCACTGGAGGCGCACGAGTGGCGCGTCGAGCACGCCGGACAGCGCGTGCGCGACCGCGGTCTTGCCGACTCCGGCCTCACCCTCCAGGAACAGCGGGCGCTGGGTCCTGAGCGCGAGGAAGATGACCGTCGACAGGCCCGCATCGGCCAGGTAGTCGTGCTCGGCGAGGCGATCGCGCACCGCGCCGGGGCTGCTGAGGTCAGCAGCCCCCGCCTGGTCCCCTCCGACGTCGCCCGGGGCGTCAGCCACCCAGCGCGTTCTCCACCGCGCGGCGGGTCAGAACGCGCGCAAGGTGCTGACGGTAGTCGGCTCTGGCATTGAGGTCCTCCGGGGGCGACGTGCCCTCGGCGGCCAGGTCGCACGCGTCGGCGATCGCATCCGTCGACGCGCCGATCAGCGCCTGCTCCGTCTGCGTGGCGCGCAGCGGCACGGTGCCCATGTGGGTCAGACCGACGCGCGCCTCACCGACGCTGCCGTTGTCGCGGCGGACGAGCGCGAGGCTGCCGACGATCGCCCAGGCCTGCGCGACCCGGTTGAACTTCTGGTAGTCGTGGCCCCAGCCGTCGCCGAGCTTGGGCACGCGGACCTCGACGAGCACGTCGTCGGGGCCACACGCGGTCTGCAGGTAGTCGACGAAGAAGTCTGACGCGGCGACGTCCCGTCGACCGCCCGGACCCGCCACCACGAACGTGGCATCGAGGGCCAGGGCGAGCGCCGGCAGGTCGCCGGCGCTGTCGCCGTGCGCCAGTCCGCCACCGAAGGTGCCCCGGTGGCGCACCTGCGGGTCGCCGACCTCGCCGACCACATCTGCGATCACCGGACAGTGCTGGTGCACCAGGTCGTCGTGCATCACCTCGTCGTGCGTGGTGGCGGCCCCGATGACCAGGTGGTCACCGTCGTCGCGCACACCCCGCATCTCGTCGACGCGCCCGATATCCACCAGCACGCTCGGGAACGCCATGCGCAGGCGCAGCAGCGGGATCAGGCTGTGCCCACCCGCCAGGACCTTCGCGTCCTCACCGTGCTCGGCGAGCGCGGCGACCGCCTCGTCGACCGTGTCGACCCTCGTGTAGTCGAAGCTCGCGGGAATCACGGGTGCTGTCCTCCCTCCGCGCCCTCCGGCGCGATCTCGTCTCTGGTGGCCGCGCCCTGCTGCAGGGCGCGCCACACGCGCTCCGGACTGCACGGCATCTCGATGTGGGTGACCCCGAGGTGGCGCACGGCGTCGAGCACGGCGTTGACGACCGCGGGCGTCGACCCGATGGTGCCGGCCTCCCCGACGCCCTTGACGCCCAACGGGTTGCTGGTCGCCGGCGTCACCGTCCGGTCGGTGACGTAGTGGGGCAGATCCGGGGCACCCGGCACGTAGTAGTCGACCAGCGAGCCGGTCGTCAGGTTGCCGGCGTCGTCGTACACCGCCTCTTCGTACAGCGCCTGGGCGATGCCCTGCGCCAGGCCTCCATGGACCTGGCCGTCGACGATCTGTGGGTTGACGACGTTGCCGACGTCGTCGACCGCCACGTACTCGCGGATCCTCGGCATCCCGGTCTCGGTGTCGACCTCGACCGCGCACAGGTGCGTGCCGTGTGGGAACGACAGGTTCTCCGGATCGAATGTGAACTCCGCCGACAGTGACGGCTCATAGCCATCAGGCAGATCGTGCGCGGCGAACACGCCCAGCACGACGTCGCCGATGCCCTTGGCGGTGTCCGGTGAGCCCCGCACCCGGAACTTCCCGTCGGCGAACTCGACGTCATCGACGGACACCTCCAGCATGTGCGCGGCAGCCGTCTTGAGCTTGTCGAGCATGCGATGAGCGGCCTTGTAGACGGCGACGCCTCCAACCGCCAGTGACCGCGACCCGTAGGTGTCCAGGCCCTGTGGCGCGACCTTGGTGTCACCGTGGAGGATCTCTACATCCTCGAACGGCACCCCGAGCGTGTCGGCCACGATCTGACTGAATGTCGTCTCATGCCCCTGCCCGTGCGGCGAGACGCCAGTGACGACTTCGACCTTGCCCGACGGCAGCATCCGTATCGTGGCGCTCTCCCAACCGCCCGCCGCATTTCCGAGGCTACCGAGCACGCGGGATGGTCCTACGCCACACGCCTCGGTGTAGGTCGAGATGCCGATGCCGAGCTGGTGGCGGTCACCCGACTCCCGCCTGCGCTGCTGTTCGGCGCGGAGTCCCTCGTAGTCGAACAGCTGCATGGCCTTGTCGGTGGCGGCTTCGTAATGGCCCGAGTCGTACGTCAGTCCCGCGATCGTCTCGAACGGGAACTCCTCGTGCGTGATCCAGTTGCGCCGCCGGAACTCCATGGGGTCCATCCCGAGCTCGACCGCGACCTCGTCCATGATCCGCTCCGTGGCATAGGTGGCCTCAGGCCGGCCCGCACCGCGGTAGGCGTCGGTGGGCGTCTTGTTCGTGAACACCCCGGTGCACTCGAATGAGTAGGCATCCATCTTATAGATCGCGGGATACATCAACGCGCCAAGGATCGGGATGCTGGGTGTCAGCAGCTGCAGGTACGCACCCATGTCGGCCAGCAGCTTCACCCGCAAGCCGCGCAGTCGACCGTCCTCGTCGACCGCGGCCTCTACCTCCTGGATCTGATCGCGGCCGTGGATCGTCGTCTGGTACCCCTCGCTGCGCGTCTCGGTCCACTTGATCGGCCGCCCAAGCCTCTTGGCGAGCACCAGCGCCATGAGCTCCTCGGCGTACACGTTCAGCTTCGACCCGAAGGCGCCACCGACATCGGGGGCGACGACGCGCAGCTTCGACTCGGACACGCCGGTGGTCAACGCCAGCATCAGTCGGAGGATGTGCGGTATCTGTGTCGCCGTGTACATCGTGAACTCGCCGGCCGCAGCGATCGGCGCAACGACGACCGCGCGAGGTTCGATGGCCGTCGGGATCAGCCGCTGGTTGATGAAGCGACGCTTCACAACGGTGTGTGCACCATCGAAGGCGCCGTCCACGTCGCCGTTGCTCAAGTTGAATACGTACGTGGTATTCGTGCCCTTGTCGGCGTGCACGAGTGCCGCACCGTCCTCCAACGCGGCTTCCATGTCGACGACGGCGTCAAGGGGCTCGTAGTCGACCATGATGTGCTCGAGCGCGTCGGCCGCCGCGAAGCGGTCCCGCGCGACGACCACCGCGACGGCGTCGCCGACGTAGCGGACCTCATCAACGGCGATGGGCCAATGGTCAGGGTGAACCATCTCGTCCGTGATTGGCCAGGCGCACGGCATCGGCCCCGCCCACTCGTCGGCGAGGTCGGCGCCCGAGAAGGCTCCCAGGACGCCCGGCTGCTCGAGTGCGCTACTGACGTCGACGCTGTTGATACGCGCGTGGGCCATCGGGCTGCGCAGCACCGACATGTAGAGCATGCCGGGGAACGCGATGTTGTCGGTCCACGTCGTCTGCCCGGTGACGAGCTTGGCGTCCTCCTTGCGGACCACCGCGTCGCCGATGTTGCCGCTCTTCGGTGTGGCGGTGTCGGTCACGACGTCACCTCCTGGCGGGCCTCGGCCGCGGCGGTCTGGACCGCCTTGACGATGTTCTGGTAGCCGGTGCACCGGCAGAGGTTGCCCTCGAGGCCGTGGCGGATCTCCTCCTCCGACGGGTCGGGGTTCTGCTCGAGCAGGTCGACCGACGACATGATCATGCCGGGTGTGCAGTACCCACACTGCAGACCGTGCTCGGTGTTGAACGCCTTCTGCAGCGGATGCCACTCGCCGTTGCGCGCCAGCCCCTGGATCGTCGTGATCTCGGCGCCGTCGGCCTGCGCGGCCAGGATCGTGCAGCTCTTGGCGCTGCGCCCGTTGAACAGCACGGTGCAGGCACCACAGTTGCTCGTGTCGCAGCCGACGTTCGTTCCGGTCAGTCCGAGGCGCTCGCGCAGGTAGTACACGAGCAGGAGCCTGGGTTCGACATCGTCCTCGTAGGTCACCCCGTCGACGGTGACGCTGATTCGTGGCATGACTCCTCCTCGCCCGCCTCGCGCGGGCACATGGTCGACCGCTACTCGTGGTGGCGTTGCCGACACACCGAGTGCGTCGGCGCGTCCAGACGCGAAACTGCCCCGGGCCGCAGGGGCCACGGGGCAGCAGGTCTCAGTTCACGGGGCGCGCGGCACGTGGGAGCCGTGCAGGTCACAAACATCGACTCTCCGTTCCTCACGCCCGCAGACACACCATACGATGGTGCGCCCGCGTTGCGCGAGGGGTACCGGTCGTGAGGCTTGGGACGTGCGCCACCCGACGGTGGCGCGCCGCGCGCGGCGAGACACGCCGTGGGCCTCAGGATGACATGAACAGGCCGCCGTTGACATCGAAGACCGAGCCCGTGATGTAGCTCGACTCGGGGTCGGCCAGGAACTCGACCACGCGCGCGACCTCGTCCGGCTTGCCGAGCCGGCCGGTCGGGATCGTCTCGACGATCTGCTCCTGGATCTTGTCGGGCACGTCGCTGAACATGTCGGTCTCGATGTAGCCCGGCGCCACCGCGTTGACCGTGATGCCCTTCTTGGCGGTCTCGAGCGCCATGCTCATCGTTAGGCCGAGCAGACCGGCCTTGGCCGACGAGTAGTTGGCCTGGCCGACGTTGCCCTTCTCACCGATCACCGAGCTGATGTTGATGATGCGCCCACCACCCTGGTCGAGCATCTGGTGCAGCGCGGCGCTCGACATGTAGAAGGCGCCGTTGAGGTTGACCTGTATGACGCGGTCCCAGTCGTCGGCAGTCATCTTGCGGACCGTCTTGTCCACAGTGATGCCGGCGTTGTTGACCAGGATGTCGAGCTGACCGTGCTGGTCGATGACCTCCCGGACCACCCGCGCGCAGTCCTCGGCATCACCGATGTTGCCCTGGTGGATCGTGATCCCGGCGTCGGGGAACTTCTGCTGCAGTTCCTCGGCTGCCGACGAGTTGCGGGAATAACCCGCAGCGATCTTGAGACCCCGCCCGACGAGGCGTTCGCAGATCGCCCGTCCGATCCCACGTGACCCGCCGGTGACCAACGCCACCTGTCCTTTCATGTCTGCCATGAGCGCATCCCTTCGGTCGCCGTCGCCATGTCTCGACAGGAAATCTTCCACCCGTGTCCCGACGTTTCCCCGAAGGCCTGTGGCGGTACGCATTCTGGGAGGAACTTTGCCGCACGTGGACACCCGACAGGGCGGTCGGACGTCCGCAGGAGCCGATCGGTCGCTCAGCTCCATCGCCACCGGGGCTGCGCGTCCCCCGAGGAGGACAACAATGCAGACCGCACGCGAAGTCGTCGTCGCCAGTGGAGTCAGGACAGCCGTCGGGCGGTTCGGCGGCGCACTGAAGGACATCCCGCCGACCGACCTCGGAGCGAAGGTCGCGGCAGAGGCCATCAGCCGCAGTGGCGTCGATCCCGAAAAGGTCGGTCAGACGGTCTTCGCCAACGTCATCCACACCGACGTCCACGACATGTACCTGTCGCGCGTCGTGTCCGTCAATGCGGGACTGCCCGTGGAGACGCCCGCGCTCACCGTCAACCGGCTGTGCGGCAGCGGCCTGCAGGCGATCGTGTCGGCGGCGCAGATGGTCGCCCTGGGTGACTGCGACGCGGCACTGGCCGGCGGGGCCGAGTCGATGAGCCGCGGCGCCTACTGGGTGCCCGGGGCGCGCTGGGGCGAGCGCCTGGGCGACGGCAAGCTGATCGACGCCACCGTGGGCGCCCTGACGGACCCGTTCCAGGACTGCCACATGGGTGTCACCGCCGAGAACGTGTCCGAGCAGTGGGGTGTGACCCGCGAGGACCAGGACGCGTTCGCCGTCCAGAGCCACCAGCGCGCGGCGAAGGCCCACCAGGAGGGGTACTTCGACGACCAGATCCTGCCGATCGAGGTCCGCACCCGCAAGGAGACGGTGACGTTCACCACCGACGAGCACGTCCGCGCCGACGCGAGCATCGAGGGCATGAGCAAGCTCAAGCCGGTGTTCAAGGGCGATGGCAACGTCACCGCCGGAAACGCTGCGGGCATCAACGACGGCGCCGCGGCGGTCATCCTGATGGAGCGCGAGTTCGCTGAAGCGAACGGGCACAGCCCGATGGCGCGTCTCGTGTCCTACGGGTTCGCCGGCGTGGAGCCGAGCATCATGGGTGTCGGCCCGATCGGGGCGATCCGCCAGGCGCTCGATCGCGCAGACCTCAAGGTCGATGACATGGACACGATCGAGCTCAACGAGGCCTTCGCCGCACAGGCCATCGCGGTGATGCGCGATCTGAGCCTGCCGGAGGACCGCACCAACCCGAACGGCAGTGGCATCTCGCTGGGCCACCCGATCGGCGCGACGGGCGCGATCCTGACGGTCAAGGCACTCCACGAGCTCGAGCGCATCGACGGGCGCTACGGCCTGGTCACGATGTGCATCGGTGGCGGGCAGGGCATCGCCGCCGTCTTCGAGCGGCTGACGTAGGCACAGGACCCACGGCCCGCGGACACTGTCGTCCGCGGGCCGCTGTGTACCGAAAGCGTCTGCTAGGTATTCTGAGCACCCGAGGATGCCCGCGTGAGCAAAGGCCGAGCCAATGAGCAACAGCGTCAACGACCGCATCGAGCAGCTCGCCGACGTCCTGTCCCCCGAGGCGGGACTGATCGCCGACGCCGACGCGGTGCTGTTCGGTCGCGCGCTCGCGCGCGCCGGCGTCAGCGCCCTGGCCAACCCGATCGCCGCGTCACGGGCGACGCTGTCGCTGATGGCGAACATGGCCGCCGCCGGCCGGGCGACTGCCGAGCTGGCCGTCGGCCGCGATGTCGAGGCCCCGTTGCCGATCGACGGTGACCTACGGTTCGCGGACGCGACCTGGAGCGCGAACCCAGCGTACTTCGCGCTGCACCAGACCTATGCGGCGGGCGCCCGGTACCTGCACGACCTGCTCGACAGCGCGCGCCTCGACGACCACAGCCGCGGCAAGGCCGAGTTCGCGCTGCGCTACCTGCTGGACGCCGTCGCGCCCACGAATGGTCTGCTGACCAATCCGGGTGCGCTCAAGCGCGCGTTCGAGACCGGCGGGATCAGCGTGCTGAAGGGCATGCGGAACATGCTCGACGACGTGGTCAACAACAACGGCCGTCCGCGCCAGGTCGACACGTCGCCGTTCGAGCTCGGCGAGAACCTCGCCGCGACGCCGGGCAAGGTCGTGTTCCGCAACGAGCTGATGGAACTCATCCAGTACGAGCCGCAGACCGAACAGGTCCACGAGATCCCCATCCTGTGCAGCCCGCCCTGGATCAACAAGTACTACATCATGGATCTCGCCCCCGGGAAGAGCCTGATCGAGTGGGCGGTGCAGCACGGTCACACGGTCTTCATGATCAGCTACCGCAACCCGGACGCGGAGATGCGCGACACGTCGATGGAGGACTACCTGATCCACGGCCCGCACACGGCGATGGACGTCGTGGCCGAGATCACCGGCCAGGAGACGGTGAACATGATCGGGCTGTGCCTGGGAGGCGCGTTGACGGCCATGTTGGTCGCCTGGCTCAAGGCGTCCGGCGAGGACCGGGTCAACTCGATCACCCTGCTCAACACCCTGCTGGACTACCGCGAGCCCGGCGAGCTGGGCGTGTTCACCGACATCGGGACCATCGAGCGTCTCGAGGCGAAGATGGACAAGAAGGGCTACCTGCCGGCCAGCGAGATGCGCGGTACGTTCGACGCCCTGCGGGCCAACGACCTGATCTTCAACTACCTGGTGAACAACTGGCTCAAGGGCGAGGCCCCGCCGCCGTTCGACATCCTCACGTGGAACTCGGACTCGACCAACATGCCCGCCGAGATGCACTCGTGGTACCTGCGGTCGTGCTACGTCGGCAACGAACTCGCGGAGGACGAGATGGAGCTCGCCGGCCAGCCCCTGTCGCTCAAGGCGGTCGACTGCGACGCCTACATCGTGGCGGCACAGAACGACCACATCGCGCCGTGGCGCTCCTCGTACAAGTCCACCCAGCTGCTCGGCGGTGACGTCCGGTTCTGCCTGAGCTCGCGCGGCCACATCGCCGGCGTTGTGAACCCGCCCAGTCCCAAGGCGAAGATCTGGCTGTCGTCGGAGACGCCACCGGACCCGGATGCCTGGTGGGACCACGCGGCCGAGTCGGGCCGGTCATGGTGGGAGGACTGGGCCGAGTGGATCGGCAAGCGCGCGGGCGGGATGGTCGACGCCCGTCCCGTCGGGTCGGAGGCGCATCCGCCGATCGACGATGCCCCCGGTCAGTACGTCCGAGCGACCGCCGACTGAAGAGGCCCGGCGTCGTGGGCGTCCACGCCGCCGACACCAGGGCATGCGCACCCGCCGGCGGATGGGCATCACGCCCACCGCCGATGGGAAGGTTGTGAGGCGGTAGGGGGTTGACACGTGGCGTGTGCTTGGTATAGTTAGCGGTGCACGATAAATCAACCTCCTGTCCGCAATCTCCAACGATGGAGTGATACGCAATGACCGACACCCGTGAGATGACCCAGACCGCCCAGAACCAGACGCTCGACTTCGTCCGTCAGAGCCAGGACGCCTTCGTCGAGGCCATGCAGGTCTGGACCGACAGCGTCAACCGCCTGATGGGCACCACCCAGGAGCGCACGGCCAGCGTCAACGACCTGCCGAAGCCCGACGAGGTCCTCGACCAGGTCTTCGACTTCGCCGAGTCGCTGCTCGCCGCACAGCGCGAGTTCGCACACAACGTGATGCGCACCGCCTCCACCGCGTGGGCGCAGGGCGAGCAGATCACCGCGCAGGAGTCGCAGAAGGCCGCCAGCACCGCCAAGAAGACCAGCAAGTAGTCTTCGGCGACCTGACGCACCATCCACGACGACGCACCGCGGATTCCGCGGTGCGTCGTCGCATGTCCACACCTGTCGTAGGCTGGAAGACGCCATGATCGACGATCCCTGGGAACGGCAGCGGGCGGCCCTCGGCTCCTACATCCGCAGTCAACGCAAGCTCGCGAACCTGTCGCTGCGGCAGCTCGCCGACATCGCGAAGGTGTCGAATCCCTACCTGAGCCAGATCGAACGGGGGCTGCACGCCCCGTCGGTGCGCGTGCTGCGCTCGATCGCGGAGGCACTCGACCTGTCCGCCGAGACCCTCCTCGAGCAGGCGGGACTGCTCGAGCACGCCAACGGCGCCCCGACCGCGACGTCCGCCACCCCGCCGACCGAGCGGGCCATACGCATCGACCCCCGTCTCACCGAGTCGCAGAAGGAAGCGCTGATCTCTGTGTACCGCAGCTACGTCGCCGCGGCTGAGGGCGACGCGTCGTAGGCCGCGAGCGCGCGGCGGCACGCGCGTTCCAGGTCGCGGTGGCGCCGCAGGCTCCGCAGCAGACCCGGTAACGGCAGGTCGAGCGAACCCTCGCGCTCCTCGACGGAGAGGACGCGCCCGTCGAGGACGCCGCGCAACCGGACGGCACTGGACCGCTCCTGGTCGGGGATCGCGAAGTCGTGGCCGAACAGCAGCGCCGCCGTCGTTCCAGCCGGTGGCCACGCCGTCGCTTCGGCCAGCGGCGTGATCTCCACCTCGGTCGCGTCCCATCTGTCGACCGCGACGGGGCGGACAGACGGCGCGTCGCCCGCGGCGGTCACGAGCAGCCCGTCATGTGGACCCTGGCGGCGTGCGACCGCGGCCGCAGCGCCGCGCGGACGCAGCAACACCACCCACCTCGGGACGTACCACCAGTGCTCTCGACGCTGGATCGCGGTGTCGACCAGCAGCCGCGCCGGCGGGTGCTTGCGCACCTCCTGATCCAACGCGCCCGTCCAGGTCCACTCCCCCGTGCGGTCCGCTGTGACCTCGACAGCCACCTCCACCACGAGCGGCGACCACCCCTTCCACGCCATGCGCGAATCGGTGAAGGCCAGCGTGGCCGTACCCACGTCCGCCAGGCTCGCCACGACGGCGGACTCCGAGAAGGGCAGCGCCGCAGCGACCGCGCCGTCGATCACCAGCGGTACGAACGCGGCCGCCCGCAGGCGCCCCTCGGCGTCACGCCACGCGAGCTCGGCGCGGGCGGCCCGCTCTGCGTTCGTGATGACAACCGATGTCATGATGATCCAGCTGTGGGTGGCAGGTGTTGACAACTGTCGTTCAACAGCGTAAACGGGTCCCGAGGGTCCGTTCGGGTGAAAGGCAGTCCGTTGCCTGCTGTCGTCGTATTCGTCGCTGTCATTGCGATCTTCGCGCTGGCCTACCGGTTCTACTCCACCTACCTGGCGGAGAAGGTGTACGCGCTGGATCCTGACTTCGTGACGCCAGCACACGAGTTCGAGGATGGCGTCGACTACGTGCCGACCAACAGGCACGTCCTGTTCGGCCACCACTTCACCTCGATCGCCGGCGCCGCGCCCATCGTCGGTCCCGCGATCGCCGTGGTCTGGGGATGGCTGCCGGCGCTGTTGTGGATCGTTGCCGGGACCGTGTTCGCGGCCGGGGTGCACGACACGGGCAGCCTCGTCGTCTCCGTGCGCAACAAGGCCACGAACATCGGCACCCTCGCCCAGGACGTGATCAACCCACGCTCGCGGACGCTGTTCCTGGCGATCATCTTCTTCCTGCTGACGCTGGTCAACGCCGTGTTCGCGATCGTCATCGGGACGCTGTTCGTCGGCAATCCCGAGGCCGTCATCCCGATCACGTTGGAGATCCCGCTGGCGATCTTCATCGGCCAGTACATCCGCCGCACGAACAGCAGCGCACTGGTGCCGTCGATCGCCGGTGTCATCGTGCTGTACGCCATGATCCTGGTCGGGATGGCGTACCCCATCGACATCACGGGCATCGCTGAGGGCCTCGGGATGAGCGCGCGCACCCTGTGGATCCTGCTGCTGTTCATCTACGGGTGGATCGCCTCGCGCATCCCGGTCTGGGTGCTGCTGCAGCCACGCGACTACATCAACTCCCACCAGCTGTTCATCGCGCTCGGAGTCATCTTCCTCGGAGTGCTGATCGGCATGGACACGATCGCCGCGCCGGCGTTCAACTCGGTGGGCGGCGCCCGCAACTGGTTCCCCTTCCTGTTCGTGACCATCGCCTGCGGTGCGGTGAGCGGGTTCCACAGCCTGGTATCGAGCGGCACGACATCCAAGCAGCTCGACAAGGACACGGATGCGCGTTACATCGGGTACATGGGGTCGCTGGGCGAGGGGTCACTGGCCCTCGGAGCGGTGCTGGCCACCACCGCGGGCATCGGCATCGTTGGCCTCAACTGGGGCGAGCAGTACGCAGACTTCGGGACGGCATCGGAGACCGCGCTCGGCAACTTCGTGCAGGGCGTGGCCGGCTTCGCGAGCAACATCGGCATCCCGATTAGCTATGGCACGGTCTTCGCCGCGGTGGTCGTGATCTCGTTCGCGGCCACCACGCTCGACACCGGGATCAGGCTCCAGCGCTACATCATCCAGGAGATCGGCGAGATCGTCGACAGCCGGACACTGTCGCAGAACCTCAACCTGGCGACCACGTTGGCTGTCGTGTTCCCGCTGGGACTGGCGCTCGCGCCGGCCGGCGGCGACGGCGACACGCTCGCGTTCGGGCGGCTGTGGACCCTGTTCGGGACGACCAACCAGCTGACGGCAGGCCTGGCACTCGCGGTCATCGCCGTCTGGGTCACGCGCAACGGTCGCAACGCCATGGCGCAGATCGTGCCGCTGACGTTCCTGCTGTTCATGACGTGCTGGGCGCTGTTCATCAACCTGCGCGAGTTCGTCGCCAACCGTGACTGGCTGCTGGCACCCTTGGATCTGGCCATCTTCGTGCTCGCCGGATGGCTGATCGTCGAGGCGGTGCTGGCGATCCGGGGCGCACGCGCCGACAGGACGGCGCCGGTCGAATCGCCGGCGGAGAAGTAGCGATGACAGCCGACGGCCCGCAGCACCGCATCCTGCTGGTCCGCGAGTGGGACAGCCAGACCAGCGGATCGGGGTGCTGCGGTCGGCTCGGCGGTGAGGACTGCGACGTCGGCCATCCCGACACGTTCGCCCACAGCCGCTCGCTCATGGAGGCCATGGGCGCGGTCTACCGCGCGTTGCGCGCGGAGCTGCCCCGCAGGACGGTCGACATCACCGTCGTCGACCCCCGCAACATGGTGTGGCTCGTGCCCAGCATCCTCCGCGACGGCCGCCGGCGTGGCATGGGCCCGGGCGAGCTGTGGCGCCAGCTGACCGGCGGCGTGCGCAACGGCGCGATCGTGGTGGACGGCCGGGCCTTGTTCGCCCACGACTACGAGAACACGGACGACGCCGTTGACGCCGTGCTCCGCGAACTGGCCACGGCATCCTGATCCCCCCGGTCCGGGACGATCGTCAACTGCCCCCCGCTGACCCGTTCCTCAGATACGGGTCAGCCGCCGATGTAGGACATCTCGACCTTGTCGAGGTCGGCCGTCGCGCGCGTGCGGAGCTCGGAGTAGCGGTCGGAGCGACCACGCCACACCTCGGCCAGGCGTTCACGCAGCTCATCGTCGTCGAGCCCCGAGCGCAGCCATGCGCGGACATCGGTACCGCCGGAGGCGAACAGGCACGTGTACAGCTCACCGATCGCCGACAGGCGCGCCCGGGTGCACGTCGAGCAGAACGGCTGCGACACCGACGAGATGACTCCGACCTCACCGGCGCCGTCGCGGTAGCGCCACCGCTGCGCGACCTCCCCCGCGTAGTTCGGGTCGAGCGGTTCGACGGGGAACACCGCGTCGATCGTGCGGATGACGTCGCGGCTGGGCACGACCTCACCGAGCTGCCAGCCGTTCGTCGTTCCGACGTCCATGAACTCGATGAACCGCACGATCAGCCCGTGCTCGCGCCCGTAGCGTGCCAGTGGAACGATCTGGTCGGTGTTGACGCCACCCCTGACCACGGCGTTGACCTTGATGGGCGCGAAGCCTGCGGCCTCCGCGGCCGCGATGCCGTCAAGCACCACGTCGACCCTGGTCCTGGTGTCGCTCATCGCGCGGAACACCTCGTCGTCGAGCGCGTCCAGGCTGATGGTCAGGCGTCGCAGGCCGGCGGCCCGCAGGTCGTCCGCCAGCGGCGCGAGCAGCGACCCGTTCGTCGTCATGGCGAGGTCGTCGATCCCGTCGATGCCGTCGAGCATCGCGATCAGCTCGGTCACGTCCCGCCGGACGAGCGGCTCGCCCCCGGTCAGGCGGACCTTGCGGACGCCGAGATCGGCGAGCACCCGCACCACACGGGCGATCTCCTCGAAGCTCAACAGCTCGGCGCGGGGCAGGAACTGATGATCTGGCCCGAACAGCTCACGCGGCATGCAGTACGTGCAGCGGAAGTTGCAGCGGTCCGTGATCGACACCCGCAGGTCGCGCAATGGCCGGCGCAGCCGGTCACGCGGAGCGGCACTCGTGTTCTTCGGCACGAGCCAATCCTAGGCGTCCAACGGCCCGCGCGGTGACCTGTGATCGCGCGCCCGAGGTCGCGTTGCGCGCCACGGCGCGGGACGCGCCGCTAGCCGGACGACGTCCCCTCGACGGCGTCGGCCGCCGCCGCGCACAGCGCCTCGGCCACCTCGTCGGCCCGGGCCGCGAGCTCGTCGAGCGAGCCCTCGTTCCACAGCACGTGTGTCGCACGGGCCAGCTTCGCGTCCAGCGGCGCCTGTGCCCGGACGCGCTGGCGCGCCTCGTGCTCCGACATGCCCCGATCGCGAACCAGTCGGCTGACCTGCGTCTCCTCGCGCGTCGCCACGACGACGATCGCGTCGTACCTGCGCTCCGCATCGGTCTCGACCAGCAGCGGCACGTCGAGCACGACGCACCCGTCGAAGGCGACGAGCAGTTCGAGGCGGTCGGCGATCTCCGCCAGGATCGGCGGGTGCGTGATCTCGTTGAGGACCGACCGCTGGCGCTCGTCGGCGAACACGATGGCGCCGAGGCGGGCCCGATCGATGAACCCGTCATCGTCCAGGATCTCGTACCCGAAGTGCTCGACGATCTCGTGGTGCGCCTGCGTGCCGGGCTTGGTGACATCGCGTGCGATCTCGTCGGCGTCGATGATCTCGGCGCCGAACTTCGAGAACCGCTCCGCGACCGCGCTCTTGCCCGACGCGATGCCGCCCGTCAGACCGATGAGGAACATGACCGAACGCTCTCCGGGCTCAGCCTGTGTCCTCGTTCTCGTCCTCGTTCTCGTTCTCGTCCTCGTTCTCGTCCGATCCGCCCGTCTGCGACTGCAGGTCGGCGATCACGTCGGTCAGCGACAGCCCGCCGCTGTCCGAGTCCTCACCGCCGCCACCGCGCTGGCGCAGCGCGTCCTCGAGCGCCGCACCCATCGTGGAGGAGGGCGCGGGCGCGGAAGGCGCCGACGACGACGGAGCGCTCGGTGCCGACGGGGCCGGTGCGCTGAGCTCCGGCTCTTCGCCGTAGCCGGCCTTGACGGCCTGCTTGAGCGACAGCGAGATGCGCCGACGGATGTCGTCGATGTCGATGATGCGGACCGTGATCGTGTCGTTGACCTTGACGACCTGCTCGGGCAGCTCGACGTGGGCCTCCGCCAGCTCCGAGATGTGCACGAGGCCCTCGATGCCGTCGGCGACCTTGACGAACGACCCGAACGGCACGAGCTTCGTGACCTTGCCCTCGATGAACTCGCCCACGTAGTGCTGGCGGGCGAACTGCCGCCACGGGTCCTCCTGCGTCGCCTTGAGCGACAGGCTGACCCGCTCGCGCTCGAGGTCGACGTCGAGCACCTCGACCTCCACCTCATCGCCGACGTCGACGACTTCGCTGGGATGGTCGATGTGCTTCCACGACAGCTCCGAGACGTGGACCAGACCGTCGACGCCGCCGAGGTCGACGAACGCACCGAACTGCACGATCGAGCTGACGGTGCCCTTGCGCACCTCGCCCTTCTGCAGGGTCTCGAGGAACTCGCGGCGGAACTCGCTCTGTGTCTCCTCGAGGAACTTGCGGCGCGACAGCACGACGTTGTTGCGGTTCTTGTCGAGTTCGATCACCTTGGCTTCGAGCTCGCGGCCGACGAACGGGTGCAGATCACGTACGCGCCGCATCTCGACGAGCGACGCCGGCAGGAAGCCGCGTAGCCCGATGTCGACGATCAGCCCACCCTTGACGACCTCGATCACCGTGCCGGTGACGGTCGAATCGGCCTCGTGGATCTCCTCGATCTTGCCCCACGCGCGCTCGTACTGGGCGCGCTTCTTGGACAGGACCAGGCGCCCCTCCTTGTCCTCCTTCTGGAGGACGAGCGCCTCGATCACATCCCCGACCTGGACGACCTCGAACGGATCGACGTCGTGCTTGATCGACAGCTCCCGCGACGGGATGACGCCCTCGGACTTGTACCCGATGTCGAGGAGGACCTCCTCGGGGTCCACCTTGACGACCACGCCCTCGACGATGTCGCCGTCGTCGAACTCCTTGATGGTCGCTTCGAGCGCCCGCTCGAACTCCTCCTGTGAGCCGAATTCGGCGAGTACGATCTCCTCGCCTCGCTCGCGCTCGGTCGCCGGCGCGGCGGTCAGGGTGGTCTGCGGCGCGGCTGCGGTCGCAGTGGTGTCGTCGGGACGGTCGGTCATAGCTGGTCGTCGGTCTCCATCAGGGGGCACAGATGACGAGGGAATTCGGTGCACGGATAGCAGCATGGGGCGCCCGGCAGACACCGGTCGCCCCAGTCTCACGCAGTCCTACGGTACTGTCAACGCGACTGTTTCGCCGTGGCCGGCACCGACGCGGCCGCGCGCCGCATGCCGTCCAGCATGCGAGGACGACCGGTGGCAGGCGCCACCGGGTTCGTCAGTGCTTCTCGGCGTCGTACCACGACACCCCGGTCGCGGTGTCGACGTCCAACGACACCGCCAGATGAGCCACCGTGCTCATCCGGTCGCGCAGCAGGTCCGCCAGCGCGTCGACGTCGTCGTCGACCGCCTCGCAGACCAGCTCGTCGTGCACCTGCAGCAGCAGTTGCGCCTGCAGATCGCTGCGTGCGAGCTCGTCGGCGACAGCGATCATCGCCAGCTTGATGATGTCGGCCGCGGTCCCCTGGATGGGCGCATTCAGCGCCATGCGCTCGGCCATCTGACGCCGCTGCCGCTGGTCGCTCATCAGATCGGGCAGGTAGCGGCGCCGGTCGAACAGCGTCGCGGTGAAGCCGTCGAGACGGGCCTGGTCGACGACGCCGTGCAGGTAGCTGCGCACCTTCGGGAACCGCTCGAAGTACGCATCCATCAGCTCGCGCGCCTCGTCGGGCGGGATGCCCAACTGCTGGCCCAGACCGAACGCGCTCAGCCCGTACGCCAGTCCGTAGGTCATGCCCTTGATGCGGCTGCGCAGTGTGTTGTCGACGGCATCGATCGGCATGTCCCACACCATCGCGGCCGTCGTCGCGTGGATGTCCTCGCCGGATTCGAACGCGGCGATGAGACGTTCGTCGCCGGACAGGTGCGCCATCACGCGCAGCTCGATCTGTGAGTAGTCGGCGACGACGAGCTTGCTGTAGCCGGCCCCGGGGACGAAGGCGCGCCGGATCTCGCGGCCCGTGGCCGAGCGGATCGGGATGTTCTGCAGGTTCGGGTTCTGCGACGACAGGCGCCCCGTGACCGCGACCGTCTGGTTGAACTCGGCGTGGATGCGTCCGGTACGGGGGTGCACCAGCGGAGGCAGCGCATCGACGTAGGTGCCCTTGAGCTTGGACACCTCGCGGTATCGCAGCAGCGGCCCGATGATCGGGTGCGCGTCGATCAGCGACGTCAACGCGTTGGCATCGGTCGACCACCCGCTCTTGATGCGCTTGGTCCTGGGTAGACCGAGCTGTTCGAAGAGCACGTGCTGCAACTGCTTGGGCGAGTCGAGGTTGAACTCGTCGCCCGCGCAGCGGTAGATCTCGTCGCGCAGGGTCGCGACGCGGTCGGCGAGGGTGTCACCGATCTCGGTCAGGACATCGAGGTCGACCGCGATGCCGGTGTGCTCCAGACCGGCCAGCACCGGCACCAACGGCAGCTCGATCTCTTCGAGGAGCCGTCGCTGGTCGCGCTCCGCGAGCTCGGCCTCCAGCGGCTCGACCAGCTCGAGCAGCGCCTGCGCGCGCACGGCGTGCGTCCGCCACTCGTCGTCGACCGCCATCGCGAGCTGGCCGTCGCCGGGGTCCTCGTCGGGTGCGTCGATCTGCTTGCGCAGGTGGTCGAGCGCGAGCCGCTCGAGGTCGTAGGTGCGCTGCGCCGGCCGGATCAGATAGGCCGCGAGCGCGGTGTCCAGACGGACCCCGTCGACCGCCCACCCGCGACCGCCCGCCGCATGCAGCAGTTGCTTGGCGTCGTGGCAGCACAGTGGCCGGTCCGGGGCGGCCAGCAACCCCCGCAGCGCCTCGAGATCCCGTTCGTCGGCGTCGCTGACGGCGAGGTGGATCGGGTTGTGGCCCTCGGCGGCCAGCGCGACGGCGTCGAGCACGACGTCCGGCAGGCGGCCGCTGACACGTGGCAGCACCGCGACGAGTGCGTCGTCGTCGACCGTTCCCAGCCACGTGGCCAGCGCGCCGGCCGCGCCCTGCTCGGGCTCGAGCGCGAACGCCGTGGCCTCCGCCTCTGCCTCCGTGTCGAGCACCGGGTAGAGGCGCTCCCACAGGCTGCGGAACTCCAACGTGGCGAACAGCTTGCGCACCGTCTCGAGGTCGACGGTGCCCATGCGCAGTGCGTCGAGCGGCTCCGGCACGTCGACGGCACGGTCCAGCAGCGCGACGAGGTGCCCGTTGCGCACCGACTGCTCGTGCTCGGCGAGCGTCGCCGGCAGCTTCTTGCCGCGCACGCGGTCGAGGTTGGCGAAGACGCCGTCGAGGTCGCCGAAGTCGTTCAGCAGCTTGGCCGCCGTCTTGTCACCCACCCCTGGCACACCGGGGATGTTGTCGCTCGGGTCGCCGCGCAGGGCGGCGAGCTGCGGGTAGTGCGCCGGATCGACGCCATACTTCTCCTTGACGGCATCCACATCCATCAGCACGGTGTCGCTGATGCCGCGTCGGGTGTAGATGACCGCGACGTGCTCGTCGATCAGTTGGAACACGTCGCGGTCGCCGCTGACGATCAGCACGTCCATGCCCTCGGCCACCGCGGCGGTGGCGTACGTGGCGATCAGGTCGTCGGCCTCGATCCCTTCGACCATGACGCGCGGGATCGTCAGCGCGTCGAGCACCTCGAAGATGAGCGGGATCTGTGACCGGAAGGCGTCGGGGCTCTCCGACCGGTTGGCCTTGTAGGTGGGCAGCAGCTCCAGGCGCTGCGCGGGTCGGCCGCGATCGAACGTCACGCCGATGCGGTCCGGCGCGTGGTCGGCGAGCAGCTTGATGAGCATGCTGGTGAACCCGTAGACCGCGTTGGTCACCTGCCCGGTGGTCGTACGCAGGTCCTCCGGCAGCGCGTAGAAGGCGCGGTAGGCGAGGCTGTGGCCGTCGAGCAGCGCCAGCGTCGGGCGGGACGTGGTCATCGTGGTCATCCTCGGGGACGGATCGATCCGCAGGCACCGCATGCTAGGACGCCGGCGCGGCCCGTGATCGACGTCCGGGCGTCGGGACGTCCGGCGGCGTGGTCCGCGGCGCCGCGCACCAGCACCAGGGCCTGCGGTCCGACCATTGTCGTAGCCAGACACAACATCCGCGGTAGCGGGCATGACACGAGCGCTACATTCCTCTACGGTGAAGGTAGTAGAGTGCGTGATCGATGCGGGTCCCTCCGGTCCCCCGCGCACACAAGGCGTGCACCGCAACGTGGACGTCGACGGTTCAATCCCACTGAGGAGAACGCATGAGCAAGAAGACAGCACGGCTCCTCGCCCTGCTGACGACGCTCGCCCTGCTGCTCGCAGCGTGTGGCGGCGCGGCGGAGGAAGAAGGCGCCGCCGAGGAGTCCGAACCAGCCGAGACCAGCGAACCGGCTGCCGACGAGACCGAGTCGAGCGAAGCGGGCACCGAGGCAGCGGCGACGGGCCAGGGTGACGGCATCCTGACCATCGGGCTGGTGCTGCCCGAGACCGGCAGCCTCGCGTCGCTCGGGCCGCCCGAGTTCGCGGGCGCCGAGCTGGCCGCGCAGGAGATCAACGAGGCGGGCGGTGTGCTCGACGGTGACATCGAGGTGCTGCCGGGTGACTCGGGTGACACCACGACCGACATCGCCAACCAGACGGTCGACCAGCACCTCGCCAACGGTGCTGACGTGATCGTCGGTGCGGCCTCGAGCGCCGTGTCGTTCACGTTCATCGACAAGGTCACCGGTGCCGGGGTCGTCCACTTCTCGCCGGCGAACACGTCACCGGACTTCACGGACTACGAGGACCGTGGCCTGTACTTCCGCACGGCGCCCAGCGACGTGCTGCAGGGTCGCGTGCTCGGTGAGCTGACCATCGACGACGGCTGCGCGACCGTGGGTCTCATGGCGCTGCAGGACCCCTACGGAGAGGGCCTGCTCAACAACGCCGCGACCTCCATCAGCGAGTCCGGGGGCGAGGTCACCAACGAGATCGTGTACGACCCGAACGCGCAGAACTTCGACGCCGAGGTGCAGGAACTGGTCCAGAGCGACCCCGACTGCATCGTCGTCATCGGGTTCGCCGAGTCGGGCCGCATCTTCTCGACCCTCGTCGAGCAGGGCCTGGGTCCGGACAGCAAGGGCCTGTACTGCGTCGACGGCAATGTCGACTCGGCCGAGCTGGCGGAGGTCTCCGCGGAGATCGAGGGCACCCGCTGCACCCTGCCGGGCTCGCCCGCCGAGGGTGAGTTCCGCGATCGGCTGCTCGAGGTCGACCCGGACCTGGAGTCGTTCAGCTACGCCGGCGAGACCTATGACGCCGTGATCACGTCCGCGCTCGCCGCGGAGGCGGCCGGATCGGACGTCGGCGAGGACATCGCGACGGAGCTGCCGGGTGTCACCACCGAGGGCACCGCCTGCACGTCGTTCGAGGAGTGCAGGCAGCTGATCGACGACGGCGAGGACATCGACTACGACGGTGCGTCCGGTCCGATCGAGATGGACGAAGCGGGCGACCCGCAGACGGCGACCTTCCAGATCCGCGAGTACACCGGTGACGAGTTCACCGAGCTCGCCGAGACCAAGGAAGCGTCTGTCGGCGGCTAGCTGATCCATCGGTGCGGATCCGTCGTGGTCCGCACCGCACCACCTGCCGCGTGGGCCCGGCCGTACGGCCGGGCCCACGTTCGTCCGTGGCAGCGGTCGCGATCGCTCCTCTCGAATGCGTCGGGACGACTTACGCGGCCTCCACCCTCGCGCCAAGACCTGGTCACAGCCGGAACGGGGTCACCGCCGCCGGGGACGGCACTCAGATGTCGGTGCCACCTTCGCGGGCAGCGCACCGTTCCAGCAGTGCCGCGACCATCGTCTCGTACGCGTCGACGTCAGGTGACCGTCGGATGGGCACGTCGTCGGCACCCGGCACCGACGTCAGGAAGGTCAGCGCGATCAGGCGGCGGCTCTCGGCGATGGCGTGCCCGTCGCACCGCGTACCGATCAGCTCGACCTGCCACGTCTGTTGCGGGTACTCCTCGTCGACGGTGACGTCCGCCGCGCCGTCGCCATCACTCGGGTCTCCCGACCGGACGCTGAGCAGCAGCCCCGCGTCAAGTGCCGAGACGGTCGCCGAGGATCCACCAGGACGCAGCCTCAAGCTGACCTCGCCGATGACGGCCGCGTGGGCACCGCTACGGACCTGGCGCCAGTCGTCGCCGAGTGCGATGTCGACGTTCGCCTCGACCCGCCGGATCGCGCAGTCGAGCGTGTGCAGGTCGGAAAGCAGCGATGCGTCGTCGATCGGCACGTGCTGCCGGATCGTACCGGCAGTCGTCGACACACGGAGCGTCAGCTGTGACGTCGGGGCCGGCGTCGCGTCACACGACGGTTCCTCGAGATTGACGGGGAAGTCGACGCGCCGCCCAGGTTCCAGGTGTGACCGCTGGTCGGGCGGCACCGCGTCGTCGTACCCGGCGAGCCCCGGATCTAAGATCTCCAGGTCGATCGGCTGGTCGGACCCGTTGGTGACCTTCACCTGCACGCGACGTTGGGGACGGTCGCGCGTGTATTGCACGACGGTCGCGGACAGGCCCTCGACGGAGCTCGCCGGCTGCCCGTCGGAGCGGCGCTCCAAGGAACCTGCGGTCGAATCGGCGGCCGGAGAGCACGCCGCGAGCAGCAGGGCCACGAGGAAAAAGGCGCGGGATCGGCGGCTCATGGACCAAGTCTGCACCATGCCGGCGGACCATCGCACCCTCCGACGATCGCCCGTGGCGTCCCCCGGTCGGTCGCCGTCGTCAGGCCGGGCGCGGGCAGGCGACGGCAGACGGGAGCTTGTATCAGGCTGCGCCCAGCGTGCCGAGGTAGAGCTCGATGACCTTCGGGTCGTGGAGCAGCTCCTCGCCGGTGTTGGTGTACGCGTTGCGGCCCTGGTCGAGCACGTAGCCGCGGTCACAGATCTGCAGGCACCGCCGGGCGTTCTGTTCGACCATGATGATGGACACGCCGGTCTGGTTGATCCGCTTCGTCCGGATGAACACCTGGTCCTGGAGCACCGGGGAGAGGCCGGCCGACGGCTCGTCGAGCAGCAGCACCTGCGGGTCCATCATCAGCGCGCGTCCCATCGCGACCATCTGCCGCTCGCCACCAGACAGCGAACCGGCACGCTGGCCGCGCCGCTCCCCGAGCTTCGGGAAGAGGTCGAGCACGGCGTCGAAGCGCTCTTTGAACTTCTTGGGGGCGCGGAACAGCCCCATCTCCATGTTCTCCTCGACCGTGAGGCTCGGGAACACGTTCTCGGTTTGCGGCACGTAACCGATGCCGCGAGACACGAGCTCGTGGGCCTGCAGCGACGTGATGTCGTCGCCCCGGAACTCGACGGTGCCGTCGGCCACGGTGACCAGGCCGAAGATCGCCTTGATCAACGTCGACTTGCCGGCCCCGTTGGGCCCGACGATCCCCACCAGTTCGCCTTCGCCGAGCACGAGCGTGCAACCACGCAGGATCGGCACACCGGGGATGTAGCCGGCGACGACGTTTTCGGCAACCAGCACACCCTCCGACGGCTCCGACGGCCGCTCCCCCACCGGGATCGCGTCCACCTCCTCGCCGACGGGTGCGGCATCGAGCTGTCCGGGATCGTCCTCGGATCGCGGTGCGGACCGGCCGTCCGTGGCGTCGCTCATGCCGGTTCCTGTCGCTTCGTGGTCGCCTCCGCGTCGAGCGCTTGGTCGGCCTCGGCCAACTGCGCCTCCTCCTCCTCGAGGGACAACGGCTGCTCGTGGTGACTGCCGAGGTACGCGTCGATGACGGTCTGGTTCCTGCCGATGCTCTGGTGCGGCCCCTCGGCGATGATCGTGCCCTCGCCCATCACGACGACCCAGTCACTGATGTCGCGGACCATGTCCATGTCGTGCTCGACGAACATCACCGTCGTGCCGTCATCGAGCACCTCTCGGACGTGGCCCAGCAGCGACTGCTTGAGCGCAGGGTTGACGCCGGCCGTGGGCTCGTCCAGCAGCACCATCTCGGGGTTGCTCATCAGCGCGCGTGCCATCTCGAGCAGCTTGCGCTGCCCGCCGGACAGCTCGCCGGCGAAGTCGTTGCGCATGTGCGCCATGCTGAAGCGCTCCAGCAGCACGTCAGCGCGCTCCTCGATCTGGCGGTCCTGTTCGCGCCACACCGGCGGCAGCAGCGCACGCCAGATGCTCTCGCCCCGCTGCCCGGTGGCACCGAGCTTCATGTTCTCCATCACGGTCAGGCGCGCCAGCGCCTTGGTCAGCTGGAACGTCCGGACCATGCCGGTACGGGCGATCGCGTACGCCGGCATGCCTGACAGCGACCTGCCGTTGAAGCTCCAGTGACCGGTGTCGGGCGTGTCGAACCCGCTGACCAGGTTGAAGAACGTGGTCTTGCCGGCGCCGTTCGGACCGATCAGGGCGGTGATCACCCCGCGCTGGACCTCGAGGTGCTCGACGTCGACGGCCTTGAGCCCGCCGAACGTTCGTGACACGTTGGAGGCGGACAGGATGGGATCCGGCTTGGCCGACCCCGGCTCCGGCGCGACGCCCGCCATGGGGGTCGCGGTGACGGCATCACCGTTCAAGCGCCAACTCCCTTCGGTCGCCGAAGATGCCCTGGGGTCTGTAGATCATCAACAGCATGAGCCCCAGGCCCACCAGCATGAAGCGCACCTGACCGATCTGCGTGCCCGACATCAGCTCGTCGGGGATGTACCCCGCCGCGACCGCCTGGCGCAGCGCCGTGTTGGTCGCCGCCAGCAACGCCCAGAACATCATCGAGCCGATGATCGGTCCGACGACCGTGGCGGCACCACCCAGGATCAATGCGGTGAAGATGAAGAACGTGACCGGTGGTGAGTAGGTGTCGGGCTGCACCGACTGGGTGTTGATGGCGAGCACGATCCCGCCGAACGCGCCCAGCACGCCGCCGAGGACCAGGCTCTGCATCTTGTAGGCGAAGACGTTCTTGCCAAGGCTGCGCGCCGCGTCCTCGTCCTCGCGGATCGCACGCAGGACCCGGCCCCATGGGCTGCGCGCCAACGCCCAGACCAGCAACGTGCACAGGCCGGCCAGCGCCCAGCCCGCGACCAGCACCCACGTGGCCCGCTCGCTGAAGTTGACGACCCAGATGCCGTAGCGTCCTTCCGGGAACGGGTTGATCGCATAGAAGTCACGGGCGAACTGCGTGAGACCGAAGGACCCGCCGGTGACCTCGCGCGCCCACACCGAGCGGAAGACGAACCGCAGGATCTCGGCCGCCACGATCGTCACGATCGCCAGGTAGTCAGCGCGCAGGCGCAGCGTGGGCGCACCGAGCAGCAGTGCCAGCAGGACCGCCCAGATCATGCCGACGATGATGCCCGCCCACATCGACAACGAGAAGAACGTCACGGCGATGGCCAGGCCGTATGCGCCGACCATCAGGAAGCCGATGTGGCCGAAGTTCAGTAGTCCCGTGTACCCGAAGTGCAGGTTCAGGCCGACCGCCGCGACGGCGAAGTACACGGCGGAGTCGCCGATCGCCGCCCGCACGAAGTCCCGAAAGATCACAGCGAAGTCCATGCCGACCTTTCCGATCGCGTCCGCACCTGCACAGCGACTACCCGATCCGTTCAGCGCGACCGAGGATACCCTGCGGGCGCACCAGCAGGACCAGGATCAGCGTAAGGAACGCCCCGACGTTCTTGAGCTCCGGCGGGACGACCAACGTCGACAGCTGCACGAACAGCCCGACGATCAGGCTGCCCACCAGCGCACCGAACGCCGTGCCCAGCCCGCCGAGGATGACGCCGGCGAACATCAGCAGCAGCAGTTGGAAGCCCATCTGCCAGCTGACCTGCTCGGCGAGCCCGAACAACACGCCGCCGAGCGTCGCGAGACCGCCGCCCAGCGCCCACACGACGAGGACGACCATTTCGACGTTGATGCCCGACGACGCCGCGAGGTCGCGGTTGTCGGAGACCGCCCGCATGGCCTTGCCGATCCGGGTCCGCAACAGCAGGAGCCCGACCCCGATCAGCACGATGATCGAGATCGCCATCGACCACAGGTCCTTCGGCGCGATCTGGACCGGGCCGATCGAGACCGCGCGCTGTACGGAGTACTGCGCATAGGGCCGTGTACCGCCACCGAACTGGAACAGCATGCCGTAGCGCCACAGCAGCGACAGGCCGATCGAAACCACGAGCATCGCGATGAGCGACGTGCCACGCTCGCGCAACGGCCGCCACAGGCCGCGGTCGAGCGCTGCGCCGGTGAGAAAGCCGAAGAAGATCGCGATGATCGCCGCCGGCACCAGGTGGAGGCCGAGTGTGACATTGAACAAATAGGCGATGATCGCGCCGAAGCTGACCATTTCACCGTGCGCGAAGTTGACGAGGCCGGTCGTGCCGAAGATCAGCGACAGGCCGATCGATGTGATCCCGATGATCAGACCGAGCTTCAAGCCCTCGACCGTCAACTGGAGCGGGAGGTTGACACCCGACCCACCACCGCTGGGCTCGCCCAGCCGGAACAGCAACGTGCGCGACTGCCCGGGCGCGATGTCGAACTCCAACACGTTCGCGTCCTCCGCGTCACTCGTGAGCGCCACACCCTCCGGAAGTGACTCGACGACGAGCTCCGCCTCGTAGTCGCCGGGACCCGGGACTCCGGACTCGAACGCGCCGTCGGCGTCCGTGACGATCGTGCCGACCTCTTCGCCGTTGGAGCGGATGATGATCTCGGCTCCGTCGACCGGCACGGGATCACCGTCCTCGGGGCGCTGGAGCAGGGTCCCCCGCACCGATTCCGCCGGCTCCTCGGCGTCGCTGGCCGCCTCGGATGGCTGCTCTGACTCCTGGGCGGTCTCCGCGAGGGCAGGTACGGCGAGGAGCTGCACGAACAGCAGCGCCGCAAGCGCCACACGGCAGGGCCGGATCCAGCGGGCCCGCATGGGCGCTCCTCTCATCACAACCCCCGCATGACCCCGGGGGCCTGTACATGTTCTTGCCGGCGGAGCCGGGCACCAACCGGCCCGGTGGCTGTCGGCGTCGCCAGGAGGCGGTCGCAGCCGGTCAGGACCGGGGGTGCGACGCGCATCGTAGCGGACATCGCGGTCATTGGGATCAGTGTCATGACGGACCTCGCACCGGGATCGGTCTCACGCCTTCGAGTACCGCTCGATCACCTGACCCGCGACCACGCGCATCGTGACCCGACGTTGCATCGCCGTCTTCTGGATCCAGCGGAACGCGGCGGCCTCGGTCATGGCCTCGTGCTCCTGGAGCAGTCCCTTGGCGCGGTCGACCGCCTTGCGCGACTCGAGCCGGTCCGCGAGCGTGCCGACCTCCTCGGTGAGGCCCTGCAGATCCCTGAAGCGGCCGCTGGCGATCTCGATCGCCGGCAGCAGATCCTGCTTCTGGAACGGCTTGACCAGGTAGGCGAGCGCCCCCGCCTCACGTGCCCGCTCGACGAGCTCGCGCTGACTGAACGCCGTGAGCATGAGCACGGCCGACAGCCGCTCGGCTGTGATCTGCTGCGCGGCGTCGATGCCGTCCATCACTGGCATCTTGACGTCGAGGATGGCGAGGTCGGGTCGCAGTTCCCGCGCCTTGCGGAC